>DAORNX010000301.1:0-339 GCA_035441225.1 Caulobacter sp. | reverse complement strand
CGTCAGCGGCGCGTAGCCGCGGCGGTTGAGAAACAGCAGCGCCTGCTCGCCGCGCCGCCCGAATCGCTGCTCGACGAGAAGGGCCTCAGCTATGAACGGGACGAGGATCTGGTCCTGCGCCGCCAGCTGTCGGCCGACGGCCGCAGCCGCGCCTTCGTCAACGACCAGGCCACCGGCGTGGCCGCGCTCAAGGAGCTGGGCGGCCTGCTGCTCGAGGTGCATGGCCAGCACGAGACGGTCGGCCTGCTCGATCCCCGCACCCATCGCGCCCTGCTGGACGCCTTCGGCGGCGTCTCGACGGCAGCGGCGGCCGGCGCCTGGAGCGCCTGGCGCGCGGCG
>DAORNX010000300.1:0-3762 GCA_035441225.1 Caulobacter sp. | reverse complement strand
CGGCCATGGCGGCCGTCAGTTCGGCCTCGAACGCCAGCCTGTCGGCGCGACGATCGAGCACCCCGAGCGTCATGCCGCGCACCGCCAGGCCGCCGGCGAAACGCGCGGGACCGCCGGCCAGCAGGGCCGCGCCATCGGTGTCACGATCATCGTCGTACGGCGGAACGGTCTCGGACCAGTCAAGCCAGGCCTCGACCCTGGCGTCGGTCCAGCCGCGCGGCGCCAGCACCCCGGTGAGGGCGTCGGCCGTCTCCACCGTGCGGAGTTCGACTTCCGGCGCGGCGACCCTGGCCAGCCGCTTGGCGAAACGCATCGACCCGACTCTCCACAGCAGTTGTGTCCAAGGCTAGAGAGGGGGCGGGGTCCGGGCAATAGATATGGCGTGCGACCCGTCGCCCATCCACAACATGTTGCGGTGGGTTCCTGCGGCGCGCCGCTGGACGGGCCGGGCCCCGACCGCTATGGTCCGGCCGACCTCAAGACCTTGTCTTCAGCGGATTTGCGCGTGCTCAAAGCGATCTTCACCTGGTGGAACGGCGCCACGATCGGCCAGAAGTTCCACATCGGACGGCGTGGCGTGTTTGTCGGCCAGGACGAGCTGGGCAACCGCTACTACGAGGCCCGCGACAACCGCGACAGCTACGACAATCGCAAGCGGCGCTGGGTGATCTACAACGGCTATGCCGAGGCCTCGAAAGTGCCGCCGGACTGGCATGGATGGCTGCGCTACACCTTCGACGAGCCGCCGACCATCGCCCCCCTGCCAAGGCGGTCGTGGGAGAAGGACCATCGGCCCAACCTGACCGGCACGGTCCACGCCTGGCGGCCGAAGGGCTCGATCGCCCAGGGTGGCCAGCGGGACCGGGCCACCGGCGACTATCTGCCCTGGACCCCCGAGTAGCGCGCCGATGCGGCTGACCCTTCCCCTGCTGGCGGCGCTGGCCATCGCCGGCGCGGTCCAGGCGCAACAGACCCCGCCGCCGGTTGCGCCGTCCGCGACTCCGCCATCGACGGTCGACCAGCCGCCGCCGCCGGAGACGGAAGAGGCGCCGCCCGCGCCTTCAGCCTCGCCACCCGCCGCCCCTCCGGCGCCGACGACCGCCGAGGTGCCAGTCACCAGCGAGGTCAAGCCGAAGGCCCAGACCGTCGAGAAGCCGACCGAGCCGGCGCGGCGAATTCGCTCGAACGCGGCCATCATCCAGGCCATCGACAAGGTCACAGCGGAGACCTTGCGGTTCGAAGCCCCGGTCGGCCAGCCGATCCGCTACAAGACCCTGGTGTTCACGGTCCGCGCCTGCGAGACCAGCGCGCCGGACGAGGCCGCGCCGGAATCCGCAGCCTACATCACCATCGAATCCCAGCCGAAGTCGCTGACGGGGCGGGCGCCGCCGCCGCCGCGACAGGTCTTCCGCGGCTGGATGTTCGCCTCCTCGCCGGGGCTCAATCCGTTGCAGCACCCGGTCTATGACGCCTGGCTGATCGCCTGCAGGGCGGCGGGGCCCGAGTCCACGAAACGATAGAAGTCGGCCGGAGCCTCGAGGGCTTCGTCGAGACGCCGGCGATAGGCCGCGCGGGAGATTTCGATCGCGCCGAAGCGGGACAGGTGGTCGGTCATGAACTGGGTGTCCAGCAGCCGGTAGCCGCCGACGATCAGCCGTCCGACGAGATGCACCAGCGCGACCTTGCTGGCGTCGCGGGCCGTGCTGAACATGCTCTCGCCGAAGAAGGCGCCGCCCAGTGCGACGCCATACAGGCCACCGACGAGACCGCCGTCGAGGCGGCATTCGACGCTGTGGGCCCGTCCCGACTGATGCAAACGTTCGTACAGGTGCTGGATCGGATGGTTGATCCAGGTTTCAGGGCGGCCCGGTCGCGCCTCCGCGCAGGCCTCCACCACGCCGGCGAAATCCGTGTCGATGCTGACCTGGAATCGGCCTGACCGCACGGTGCGGGCCAGCCGGGCCGGGACGTGGAAACCGTCCAGCGGGATCACGCCGCGCCGCTGGGGGTCGATCAGGAAGACCCGGTCATCGTCACGCGCGTCGGCCATCGGAAAGACGCCGCGCCGATAACAGGCGACCAGGTCGTCAATGTCGAAGCCGTCGTGAGCCACCTAGCCCTGCGCTTTGATCCACTGCTCCAGCCAATGGATGTTGTAGGCCCCCGCGACAATGTCCGGCTGCTGCAGCAGGTCCTGGAACAGGGGAATGGTGGTGTCCACGCCGCTGACCACCATCTCGCCCAGGCAGCGCTGGGTGCGGGCGATGCATTCGGCGCGGTCGCGTCCGTGGACGATCAGCTTGCCGATCAGGCTGTCGTAGTAGGGCGGGATCGAATAGCCGTCGTAGAGGGCGGAATCGAGCCGCACCCCCAGACCGCCGGGCGCGTGGAAGCCGTTGATCGCGCCGGGAGAGGGCGCGAAGGTGCGGGCGTTCTCGGCGTTGATGCGGCACTCGATGGCGTGCCCCTCGAACACCACGTCCGCCTGCGAGAAGCTCAGAGGCAGGCCGGCTGCGATGCGGATCTGTTCTCGCACCAGATCGATGCCAGTGATCGCCTCGGTGACCGGATGCTCGACCTGCAGCCGGGTGTTCATTTCGATGAAGAAGAACTCGCCCTTTTCCCACAGGAATTCGATCGTGCCGACGCCGAGGTAGCCGATGGCGCGGATCGCCTCGACGACCACCTCGCCGATCTTCGTCCGGGCGGCGGCGTCGAGGGCCGGGGAGGGAGCCTCCTCCATGACCTTCTGGTGGCGACGCTGCAGCGAGCAGTCCCGCTCGCCCAGATGCACGACGTTGCCGAAGCTGTCGGCGATGACCTGGATCTCGATGTGCCGCGGCGTCTGGAGGTAGCGCTCCATATAGACCGCGTCGTCGCCGAAGGCCGCGCGGGCTTCGCCCTGGGCGGTGGCCACGGCCTCGGACAGGTCCTCGCGCGTTTCGGCCACCTTCATGCCGCGTCCGCCGCCGCCGGCGGCGGCCTTGATCAGCACCGGGAAGCCGATCGCGTCGGCCGCGGCGAAGGCCTGTTCCTCGGTGGTCAGGGCGCCTTCGGAACCCGGCACCACCGGAATGCCCGCCTCCTTGACCGCCTGCTTGGCGGTGATCTTGTCGCCCATCATGCGGATATGCTCGGGCTTGGGCCCGATGAAGGTGTAGCCGTGGGCGCCGACGATCTCGGCGAAGCGGGCGTTTTCCGACAGGAAGCCGTAGCCGGGATGCACGGCCTGGGCCCCGGTGATCTCGCAGGCGGCGATGATCGAGGGGATGTTGAGATAGCTCTTGGCGGCCGGGGCGGGGCCGATGCAGACGCTTTCGTCCGCCAGCCGCACCCACATGCCGTTGGCGTCAGCCTCCGAATGGACCGCCACGGTGGCGATGCCCATTTCCTTGCAGGCGCGGTGAACCCGCAGGGCGATTTCGCCCCGGTTGGCGATCAGGATCTTGTCGAACACAGGCCGGGCCTATTCGATCACGACCAGCGGCTCGCCGAACTCGACGGGCTGGGCGTCTGCCACCAGGATCTCGACGACCTTGCCGGCCTTCGGAGCCGGGATCGGGTTCATGGTCTTCATCGCCTCGACGATCAGCAGGGTCTGGCCCTGGGTCACGGTCTGGCCCACCTTGATGAAGGCGTCGGCGCCCGGAGTGGGTTGCAGGTAGATGGTGCCGACCATCGGCGACTTGACGGTTTCGCCGTTGTGAACCGGAGCCGCGGCCGCCGCCGCCGGCGGCGGGGCCGCCTCGACGGGCGCGGCGA
>DAORNX010000299.1:0-3768 GCA_035441225.1 Caulobacter sp. | reverse complement strand
GTATTCGCCAGGCGCCGCCTGCTTGACCGGCACCTTGGCGCGCTCGGCCTCGTTGCCGGTCGGAGCGACGATGCAATCGCGCAGCGGCTGCCCCTTCTCGTCGACGACCTTCAGCGTCGCGAACGGCACCGGCACCGCCTGCTCCCCACCTGCAAACGTCAGGGTGCCCAGGTCCGCGCGGCCCTGGTCGACTACGGCCGCGGCCTGCGCAAGGCGAAGGGGGACGCGGCCGACCTGGCCCAGGCGCGCGACCTGTCGGCCATCCTGCTGGACCCGGACCCGGCGCGTCTTGCCCTGCTGGCCGACAGCCTCAAGACCGCCCCCCGCACCCCGCCGGGCCCGCCGATCGGCGAGGACGGCTGGTTCGGGGATTTGCGGCTGTAGCGGACTTCCCACTGCCCGGTTGTGAAAGGCTCGTAGACACGTCATGATTGCCTTTCGTGTTGAGGCAGCCCTATGGCGATCGGAGCAAGGAAGCCGCCGCTACTCCTTCGTAGCGCACCTCGGTTTGCGGAGGTCTATTGGGTCGACTTCTCCTCTTCGAACGTGCTTCCGGAATTCGACGACGTCCACCCCGGCATCGTCATCCGCTCGGGCCAGAAACTCGACCGGCCTCACATCATCGTGCCGATGACCACCGTCGATCAGACCGGCAACGTGTTTGCCTATCAGCCGTCAGTGAACCCCAATCCAAGGCGCCTGACCTCCCGGCCTGGGCTGTCTGCAATCATCTCTACACCGTTGCCTCGGAACGTCTGAGGCCGATGCGCAACCGGTTCAATAATCCAGTCTACCCACCCCTCTCTACGCACGACATGCGAGAAGTCGGAAAGCTGGTGCGACTGGCCCTCCGGCGCGTCCTTGAAGTCTCCCTGGGGTTGCCATAGCGGTCGCACCCGGCCCGCCCCGAGCACGATGACCTTGAATCTCGACGCATTCGGCCTTAAGTTGCATGCACGGTCCTGAGACCGCGGGGTCTTGGCCCTTGCCTCCGCGAGGAGGCCTCTAACCGGCCGGATGCTGCAGAGCGTCCGGCCGTTTGCGTTCCGGTGTCAAAGCCCGCCGCAGTTGACTCCCCGCCTCCCGTCCCGCACTTAACCTCCGTCTCGCGGGAGACATCGGGATTCGTCCCGAGGCCGAAGGCGCAACCGCCCCGGAAACGCTCAGGCAAACGGACCGCGCGACAGGTAAAACGCTGGAAAGCGCCGCATCCGCGGTGCGCCGAAGGAGCAAGGGCCGGACTTCCTTTCTTGAAGGGGCCGTCCCGAAATCTCTCAGGCTCCGAGACAGCGGGGGCGAATCGCCAGGCCATCGGTCCGGCGAGCCGCATCGACCCCGCCGGAGCTCCGCGTGTCTGACGACGATCTCAAGAAGACCCCGCTTTACGAGGCGCACGTCGCGGCCGGCGCGCGCATGGTGCCGTTCGCCGGCTATGCCATGCCCGTGCAGTACCGGGACGGGGTGCTCAAGGAGCATCTCTGGACCCGCGAGAGCGCCGGACTGTTCGACGTGTCGCACATGGGCCAGGCCCGACTGCGCGGCGTCTCGCCGCTGTCCGCGTTCGAGGAGGTGACCCCCGGCGATTTCATCGGCCTGGCCCCGGGCAAGCAACGCTACTCCGTGCTGCTGAACCGCAAGGGCGGGATCATCGACGACCTGATGGCCTCGCGGCCCGACGACGACGGCCTGTTCGTGATCGTCAACGGCGCCTGCAAGGACGGCGACTTCGCGTTCATGAACGACGAGCTGGCGCCGCAGGTCAGCATCGACCGTCTCGAGGACCGCGCGCTGCTGGCGCTGCAGGGCCCCAAGGCCGTGGACGTGCTCAAGGCCCACATCCCCGAGTGCGCGGGCAAGGTGTTCATGGACAGCTGGGCGACGACCGGGTTCGGCGTCGACGTGCTGATCTCCCGCTCGGGCTACACGGGCGAGGACGGCTACGAGATTTCCGTGCCCGGCGACGCCGCGACGCGCATCTGGAACACCCTGCTGGAGGACGAGCGGGTGCGCCCCATCGGCCTTGGCGCCCGGGACTCCCTGCGGCTCGAGGCTGGCCTGCCGCTGTATGGCCACGACGTCGACGAGACGGTCAGCCCGGTCGAGGCGGCCCTGACCTTCGCCGTGTCGAAGAAGCGCCGCGAGGCCCAGGACTTCCCCGGCGCCGCCCGCATCGTCAGGGAACTGGCCGAGGGCCCCTCGCGTGTGCGCGTCGGCCTGAAGGTGCTCGGCGGCCCGCCGGCGCGCGAAGGCGCCGAGATCGCCGACACCAACGGCAAGGTGGTGGGCGTCGTCACCAGCGGCGGGTTCGCCCCCTCGCTGGGCTGCCCCATCGCCATGGGCTTCGTCCCGCCGGCCCTGTCGGCCGTGGGCACGAAGCTGAACGTCATCGTCCGGGGTCGCGCGGGGGCCGCCGAGGTCGTCGCCATGCCCTTCGTCCCAAACCGCTACGTCCGCAAAGTCTGAGAGGGTCCAGCCATGCGTTTCACCAAGGATCACGAGTGGGTCGAGCTGGCGGGCGACATCGCCACCGTCGGCATCACCGCCTACGCCGCCGAACAGCTGGGCGACGTGGTGTTCGTCGAGGTCCCCGATGTCGGCAAGACCCTGAGCCAGGGCGACGGCATGGCCGTGGTCGAGAGCGTCAAGGCCGCCAGCGACGTCTACGCCCCGGTTTCGGGCGAGGTGGTCGAGGCCAACGCCGAGCTCGGTGACGCGCCCGAGACGGTCAACGCCGCGCCGGAAGCCGGCGGCTGGTTCGCGAAGATCAAGGTCAGCGACCCCTCGCAGGTCGAGGCCCTGATGGATCGCGCGGCCTACGAAAACTATCTCGGGACGCTCTAGGCCACATGAGCCTCGAGGTCTTTCTCCACCCCTCGACGACCAGCCCATCGCCCGCCGTCTTCCAAGCGGCGATGGACAGGGCGTTGGCGACCATCGGCGCGACGCGCGCTGAAGACGGCGAGGGCGTGGCGCTGGCCGATGGCTCAAGCTTCGAACTTTATCTGGACGATCACGACGACATCGCGCTCGCGACCCTTTCGATCGTCAACGATGCCGTTGTCGACGCCGTCTATGTCCTGGCGGCGGAGACCCGCAGCTTCTTGATGTCCGCAGGATTCGTCTGGCGCCTTCCGGAAACCGGCGATGTTGTTCCAGCGCTCGCCATGGGCTTTCCTCAGGCCACGCTCGTTAATGACCGTCTCGACCTTCGGGACATGCTCGACAGCGCAGTCCTGGCCGCCGAAGGACCTGTCGAGGACGATGACAGGCAGCCATTCTCTGACGAGGAGATCGAGGCCGCAGCGCTCGCGGCGGGTCCACCGCCCGAGGCCGATCCGATTGTCTCCACTCTTGCCAAGCCCTTCCTCCAACGACTGTCCGACGCCCTTTTCGGGAAATCGATCTGATGCGCTACCTTCCCCTGACCCCTGATGACCGCGTCCAGATGCTGGGCGACATCGGCGTGGACTCGATCGACGCCCTGTTCGTCGACGTGCCCGCCGCCGCCCGCCGCGCGGGGTTCGTCGACCTGCCACATGTCGCCGGCGAGCTGGAGGTCGAGCGCGAGCTGGCCACCCTGGCCGGCCAGAACGTGGCCGCCGGATCGGTCCCGTTCTTCTGCGGCGCGGGCGCCTATCGCCACCATGTGCCGGCGAGTGTGGATCACCTGATCCAGCGGTCGGAGTTCCTGACCAGCTACACGCCCTACCAGCCCGAGATCGCCCAGGGCACGCTGCAGGTGCTGTTCGAGTTCCAGACCCAGGTCGC
>DAORNX010000298.1:0-3786 GCA_035441225.1 Caulobacter sp. | reverse complement strand
GGCCTGGGCCTCGATCCCGGCCCGTCCGTCGGACACGGCCCAGATCGTCAGGGGGGCAGGGGAGGGCTTCTTGGCCACCGGCGCTCAATTCCCGTCATGGTCGGGCCTGTCCCGACCACCCATGAACACCGTCAGACGTGTGTGCGCTTGGGTCCTCGGGACAAGCCCGAGGATGACGGTGGAAAGATGGCGGGCGAAGGGGTTCGCCCTAGACCCACTCGACCTTGAGGATTTCGTAGGCCTTGACGCCGCCGGGGGTGTTGACCTCGACGACTTCGCCCACTTCCTTGCCGATCATCGCGCGCGACAGCGGCGAGGACAGCGAGATGCGCCCCTGTTTCACGTCGGCCTCGTGGTCGCCGACGATCTGGTAGCGGCCCTCGTCCTCGGTGTCCTCGTCGACCACCGTGACCGTGGCGCCGAACTTGACCTGGTTGCCCGACAGCTTGGAGACATCGATGATCTGCGCCCGCGCGATCTTGTCCTCGATCTCGGCGATGCGGCCCTCGATCCAGCCCTGGCGTTCCTTGGCCGCGTGGTACTCGGCGTTTTCGCTGAGATCGCCATGCGCGCGCGCCTCGGAGATGGCCGCGATCACGCTCGGCCGCTCCAGCGTCTTGAGACGCTTCAGTTCTTCGTCGAGGGCGGTGTAGCCCCCGGCGGTCATCGGCACTTTTTCCATTCGGAGATTAGCTCGGGTTCGCCCTGGGAGGTGTTGACAGCCGGCCGCGGGCGCAGACGTCCGGGGGCGTCAAGACTAGGCCGGAAGGCCAAAAAATACAAGTCTGATGCTGCGATGCAGCGGAAACGGGCCGGCCGCGGCGACGCGGACGGATGTCAGGACCAGCCCACGCTTGCGTCGTCCTCGATCTGCGGGATGCGTTCGGGCGCCAGATCGTCGGAGTCGACCGACCCGACCAGCAGCTGCATCGCCATCTGCACGAGGATGGCCATCGCCAGCCAGGACAAGGCCGCGGCGACCAGCGGCAGCGGGCCCTGGCCGAAACTCAGGGCGCTGTTGCCCGTGGCCAGCAGCAGGTCGCGGCCCAGGCCCAGCAGGACGAAGCCGGCGAAGAAGGCCAGCTCGCCCACCGCCCCCCAGTTGCGGATCATCCGCCAGCCGACCAGCCCCAGGCCCGCCCCGAACCAGAACATGACCGGCACATAGGTCACGACCGGGGCGTAGGCCGTCTCGCCGAAGGTCCACAGGTCGAGGTGGAAGGCGGCCATGTCGACGCCGAACCGCAGGGCCGCGGCCGCCAGCCCGCCCATCAGGGCCGCCGCGGTGCGCCAGTAGCCGGCGCGCGTGGTCCAGGCGCAGGCCAGGAACAGCAGGCCGGAGAACAGCGCCGCGACACAGATGATCATCGAGACCATGGCGAAATCCCCTCGGGGTGACGCTAGGTCGGGATCCGGCGCGCCGCACCCCGCTTCATCCGTGGGGGGAGCATCGTGGTTAACCGTTCAGGCCGCGGTTGCGCGCCGCCGCGTAAGCCTGTCACGACTGGGCCATGTCCGCCGCCCAGACCGCCGCGCTGATGATGATCGCCTCGGGCGCGACCCACGCGGTGGTCAACGCGATCCTCAAGGCCGGCAAGGACAAGATGTCGAGCCGGGCGCTGATCGACGGCTTTTCGGCCCTGCTGGTGCTGCCGGTGGCCTTCTTCACACCCCTGCCGCATGGCGCCTGGGGTTGGCTGGCCGGCAGCTGGGCCACGCACCTGGTCTACCTCGTCTGCCTGATCAAGGCGTTCGAGCGGGCCGACATGTCGGTCGCCTATCCGGTCTCGCGCGGCGTCGCCCCCGCCCTGGCGGCGGTCGTGTCGGTAAGCCTGTTCTCCGAGCCGATCACCGTGCTGGTGGCCTGTGGCATCGGCCTGGTGTCCTGCGGCGTGATGGCCGTGGGGCTGGGGCGGCAGGTCGATCGCAGGGCCCTGGGCTGGGCCGCGGCGACGGGGGTGACCATCGCCCTCTACACGGTGATCGACGCCGAGGGGGTGCGGGCCGCGCCGGGCGCCCTGAGCTACATCGTCTGGGTCTATCTGGCGCTGGGCGGCGGCATCGGGCTGCTGTTCGCGCTGTGGCGTGGACCGCGCTTCCTGCTGGCGGCCCGCGAGGCGTGGAAGCCGGGGCTGGCGGCCGGCGCGCTGAGCATCGTCACCTACGGCCTGGCCCTGTGGGCCTACCGGCTCGGCGACACGCCCCGGCTGGCGGCGCTCCGGGAGACCTCGATCCTGTTCGGCGTGGCCATCGCGGTGGTCTTCCTGGGCGAGCGGCTGACGCCGGGACGGGTGGCCGGAACCCTGGCCATTGCCGGGGGTGCGGCCCTGCTGATCGCCAGCTAGAAGGCAGCCATGAGCGAAATCACCATCCGCCCCTGCACCGCCGCCGATGCCGACCGGCTGTCGATCGTGGCGGCGGCGACCTTCATCGAGACCTACGCCGGCATCGTCGACGGCGATGACCTGGTCGCCCACTGCCACACAACCCATGCGCCGCGGGCCTACGCCGCGTTGCTGTCGGACCCGGCGCGTCGGCTGTTCCTGGCGACCCTGGCGCCCGGCGAGGCGCCGGTCGGCTTCATGCTGCTGGGCCCACCGGACCTGCCGGTCGAGACCGGTCCGCACGATATCGAGCTGACACGGATTTACGCCCTGCACCGGTTTCACGGCCAGGGTCTGGGGCCGCGGCTGATGCAGACGGCGACCGATGCGGCCCGGGCGGCGGGGGCAAGGCGGCTGTTGCTGGGCGTCTACAGCCGGAACGAGCGAGCGTGCGCCTTCTACGCCAGGTGCGGTTTCCGGCAGATCGGAACCCGCCTGTTCCAGGTCGGCGTCAACGCCTATCTGGACTGGGTGCTGGCGCTGGACCTCTAGTCGGGAACAGGCCGCGAGCGCGTAGCCGGTCGGCGACGAAGCGCGAGCCCTCCGGCGTCAGGTGGCCGTAGTCCCACTGCAGCGGCGTCTCCGCGTCGACCAGCGTCACGCAGTCTTCGCCGTCGCAGAGCAGGTCGTACAGCGAGACATAGGCCACGCCCTTGTCGGTCGCGAGCTTGCGCAGGTCGCGGTCGACGTCCCGGGGCCAGTCCAGACGCCGTTTGCGGGGCAGGTCCGGGTCGTGGAAGCGCCAGGACAGGATCAGCAGCCGCGTCAGGTCGTCGGAATACTGCGGGATCGGCCCCACGAGGACGACCGGGATCCCCCGGGCCCGAAGCCAGTCGAGCGTCGCGGCCAGCCTCGGCAGGTCCTTGGGCCACCAGCGGCCGGCCAGCAGCACCCCGTCGGGCCGATTGTTGATCAGCAGGTCGTCATAGACGAGCCTGGCCATGCGGTCGCAGACATCCCGCTCGGCGTCGCCCCTGGTCAGGGTGATCTCGCAGCCGGAGGAGGTCACCTGCATGAAGTTCATGTCGGGGTTGGCGGCCACCAGCCCTGACCACAGGTGAGCCGCGTGACTGTCTCCGACCAGAAGCCAGTCGGGCCGCCGCGGGTCGGCGGCGTCGCACAGGTCCTTCCGGTAATCCTTTGCGTCGAAGCGGTAGGAGATGAAGCAGGTCCCGTCGCGATAACTGCCGCGCGACCGTTCGAGGCGCGATTCGGCCATGGCCAGGGAGCGCTGGTCGAACCGCTGCGGCAGGCCCTTGCCGAGGATCGCCAGGCCGCAGGCGGCGCCCAACAGCAGGACCGCGCCGGCCCCGGCCGCGAACACCTGTCGGCGGGTCAGGAAGTCGCCGTTGCGGAACGGCCGCTCGACGTAGCGCAGCGACAGGGCGGCCAGCGTGAGCGT
>DAORNX010000297.1:0-3793 GCA_035441225.1 Caulobacter sp. | reverse complement strand
AGCGCGACGCAGGCGCGTTCGGCCCGACGGCAGACGGTGCGGGCCTGGTGCAGGGCCGCCGCCGCGGGCGTCCCTCCGGGCAGCACGAACGAGGTGAGGTCGGACAGTTCGTGGTTCAGGCGGTCGATTTCCGTCTCGAGGCGGTCGACCTGCGACTGCAGGATGCGCAGCGGCTCCCATTCGACGGGCTTGCCGCGGTCGGGCGTGGCCAGGTCGGCGCCCAGATCGAACAGGTCGTTCTGGATTCGTCCGAGAATCGGGTCGAGCACGTCGTCGGCCGCCGTGTGCAGCCGGACCAGGCCAAGGCAGGCGTTGGTCTCGTCCACGCCGCCGTAGGCCTCGACGCGAAGGCTGTCCTTGCGGGCCGGCTCGCCCGTGGCCAGCCGGGTCACCCCGTCGTCCCCCGTGCGCGTGTAGATGCGATTCAGGGTGACCATCGCCTCAGCCCGCGTGGCTGGTCCGCCACCACAGGGCGGCGACCAGGACCAGGATGGCGAGAAACTGCAGCAGCACGCGCAGGCGCATCAGCCGGTTCGAGTAGGACCGGCCGAAGTCGCCGCCCCGGAACAGGGCGTAGAGGCCCGCCAGCAGGGCCAGCAGGACGGCGGCCAGCGAGACCGGAATGAGGATGTCGAACAGTCTGTCCATGGCGACACCCTAGCGCGCGGACCGGCGCCCGGCCACCGCCCCGGCGACGATGGGTCGCAGCCAATGTTCAGCGAGTGCGTTCATCGTGCGAACATGTCGCATTCCAACGATCGAGGAACGGAAGTATCGGTCCGGTTCGTGGCATCCAGCCTGATTTCCGCCGCGAAATAAGTGTTTGACCGCTATCATCGTTCACTGTACGTGGCGCCCCTCACCGCTCGATGAGCATGTTCAATGAACGCGGTCAACTCCTCACCGTGGATCGCCGGACCACCATCCACCAACGGGGAGGACGAGTCGGAGATGACATGGGCATGACCCAGAGCGCCGCCGCCGTCCAGGCCGCGGACGAGGACGACAGCAAGGCCGAGATCCGGCAGCTGATCATGGATCTGCGCGACGCCGCGCAGGACGGCCGGGAGCTGGCGCGGCGTTATGCCGACGTCCTGCAGAAGGTCGTCGACGAGTACTGCGTCGAGTTCGAAAAGCGCGCCGAAGCGGCGCTGGCCCGTTTGGAGGCGGTCCGATGAACCACATTCCCATGCGTATGAACGCGCCCACCCTGCGACCGCAGAAGCTGACCCGCAGGGCCCTGGCCAAGCAACAGACCCGCGAGAAGGTCCTGCAGGCCGCTCGCGAGATGTTCATCGAGCGCGGCTACGAAGGCGCCACGATCCGTGACATCGCCCGCGCCGCCGGCATGTCGACCGGCGCGGTGTTCGCCAGCTTCACCGACAAGCCCGAGCTGTTCGACGCCATCCTCAGCGACGAGTTCGCGGCCCTGGCCGATCCGATGCGCGACGCGGCAGCCACCGCGCCGTCCGCCCGCGAGGCGCTGGTGGCGATGTTCGGCGCCGCCTACCGCGCCCACTTCTCGCAGCTTCCCCTGATTCAGGCCGCCCTGGCCGCGTCCTGGACCCGGACGCCGGAAGCCGAACGGCTGCGGCGTGATTCGCTTCGCCCGCTGCGCGCCCTGGTGCTCGAGGTGCTCGAGCGCGGCGTGGCCCGTGACGAACTGACGCAGAAATATGATCTCCGCCTGATCGCGGACGTCATCTGGGACCTCTATCTGGCCGGCTACCGCCCGGCCGCCTTCGATGGCCTGTCTGTCGACACCCAGACAGACAGACTGGCCAATCGCATTGATCTGGTCCTGGCGAGCGTGAAAGCCTAACGGCGATACGGCGCGGCGTCCTCGTCGGACGCCGCCATTCCCGGGGGGGAACGGTTTGGCAGGCGTTCGAGAGACGCAGAAGCAGACCACGCGCGGCAAGGTGCTCGAAGCCGCGCGCGAGCTGTTCAACGAAATCGGCTACGACGAGACGACCATTCGCGCCATCGCCGAACGGGCGGGGGTTTCGGTCGGCAGCGTGTTCACCACCTTCGCCTCGAAATCCGACGTGCTCAGCCAGGTGATGGATGACCGGGTCGACGCCCTCTACGCGGAGCTGGACCGCGTCGCCCGCCACCTGCGCGGATCGGTCGTCGATCGCGTCAGCTCGATCTTCGCCATTCACTATGACTTCGAATGTCGGCGGGTGAAGCTGTTCCTGGCCCACGTCGCCGCCTCGTTCAGCCCGAACCTCGAGCCGACGACGGTGCCCTACGGACGCAACGCCCGGTTCCAGGACATGCTTCTGACGATGATGGCCGACGGCGTGGAGCGGGGCGAAATCCGGCCCGACGCCGATCTGGAGCTGGTGCTGGACACGCTGATGGCGGCCTATGCCTGGAACTACCGTCACGCCGCCCAGCGGGGCGCCGACGCCAGCGTGTTGACGGGCCTCATGGAGCGTCAGGTGGCCCTGGTCTTCGAGGGCCTCAGGCCGTAGCTGGCGGGCGCAGGCGCGGCCGGCCCCCGGACCCCTTCCCTCAGTTCGCGTCTTCCAGCAGACGCCGGGCGATGACCTGGGCCTGGATCTCGCCGGCGCCCTCGAAGATGTTCAGGATGCGGGCGTCGGCCAGCACGCGGCTGATCTCGTATTCCATGGCGAAGCCGTTGCCGCCGTGGATCTGCAGCGCGTTGTCGGCGGCGGCCCAGGCGACGCGGGCGGCGATCAGCTTGGCCATGCCGGCCTCGAGATCGCAGCGCTTGCCCTCGTCCTTCTGGCGCGCCGCGAAATAGGTCAGCTGGCGCACGGCCATGATCTCGCAGGCCATCATGGCCAGCTTGTTGGCCACCCGCGGGAAGCCGAAGATCGGCCCGCCGAACTGCTTGCGGTCGAGCGCATAGGCCAGTCCCAGTTCCAGCGCGCGCTGGGCCACGCCGACCGCGCGGGCGGCGGTCTGGATGCGGGCGCTCTCGAACGTCGCCATCAGCTGCTTGAAGCCCTGGCCCTCGACCCCGCCGAGCAGGTTGGCCGCCGGGACGGTGAAACCGTCGAAGCCGATCTCGTATTCCTTCATCCCGCGATAGCCGATCACGCCGATCTCGCCGCCGCTCATGCCCTCGGTCGGGAACGGACCGGCCTCGTCGCCGCGCAGCTTGGGCGCCAGCAACATCGACAGGCCACGGTAGTCGGTGGTGTTCGGGTCGGTGCGGACCAGCAGGGTCATCACGTCCGCCCGGGCCGCGTGGGTGATCCAGGTCTTGTTCCCGGTGACCACATACCGGTCGCCGTGGAGGACGGCCCGCGTGCGCAGGCTGCCCAGGTCGGACCCGGTATTAGGTTCGGTGAACACGGCCGTCGGCAGGATTTCGGCGCTGGCGATCTTCGGCAGCCACTCGGTCTTCTGGTCGGCCGTGCCGCCGGTCAGGATCAGTTCCGCGGCGATCTCCGAGCGGGTGGCCAGCGAGCCCACGCCGATCCAGGCGCGGCTGAGCTCCTCGGACACCACGCACATGGCCGTCTTGCCCAGGCCGGCGCCGTCATACTCTTCCGGAATGGTCAGGCCGAACACACCCAGGTCGCCCAGCTCCCTGACCAGCTCCATGGGGATCAGTTCGTCGCGCAGGTGCCAGCCGTGGGCGAACGGCACGACCTTCTCCTCGGCGAAGGCGTGGAACTGGTCGCGGATCATCTCGAAGGTCTCGTCCAGGCCGGTCTTCTCGACCGTCGGCTTGCCGCGCGCGGCCGCGACGAGGTCGGCGAGGCGGGTCTTCACCGCCTGGCCGCCGCCCTGGGTCATCAGCTGGACCAGGGCC
>DAORNX010000296.1:388-3796 GCA_035441225.1 Caulobacter sp. | reverse complement strand
GACCGGGCCGCCGGACGCCGGTCGGCCGGCCGCGTCCGCTGCGCGGCGAATGCTGTGCCATGCCTGCGGCGCGGTGCGCGAGCAGGCGCAGGCCCCTCTGGGCGTGATCATCGATCCGTTCATGGGCTTGCCGCCCCGTCTGAAGGCGGTGACGCGCCACGGCGAACTGGTCGCCTGGAACGAGGCCCACCTCGACTACCTGGAACGCTACCTGTCAGGTCGACTGCGTATCGAGACGGTTCAGCCCGGCGGGGTTCGCAACGCCTCCGTGATCTCGCGCCTGCCCGCCTGGGCGAAGGCCGCCGGGAACCGGGCGGAGGTTCTCAGGGCCATCGCGCGCCTGCGTCGCGACAAGCTGTGACCGCGTTCCAGGCCGGAACCCGGTTGGACGGGGCGCGGGACGCCGAGTCAGGCATACGGCCGCCCGCTATTCCGACGCCTGCAGTTCGGCCCGCTGTTCGCTGGGCCGCTCGCCCCGGCCGAGATTGAAGGCCGCGTTGATCAGGCCGATGTGGCTGAAGGCCTGCGGGAAGTTGCCGACCTGTCGGCCCGCGACCGGGTCGTACTCCTCGGCCAGCAGGCCCACATCATTGCGCAGGGCCAGCAGCCGCTCGAACAGCGCCACGGCGTCGGCCTTGCGTCCGAGCAGGACATAGGCGTTCACCAGCCAGAAGCTGCAGGCGAGGAAGGCCCCCTCGCCGGGCGGCAGGCCATCGTCGATGCATTCGGTGTCGTAGCGCATGACGAAGCCGTCGCGCAGCAGGTCCTGCTCGACCGCCGCCACCGTGCCGACGAAACGGGGATCGTCGGGCGCGACGAAGCCCAGCTCGGCCAGCAGCAGCAGGCTGGCGTCCAGCGTCCGGCCGCCGAAGTCGCGCACGAACGTATTGCGCACCGGATCGAAGCCGCGCTCGAGGATGTGCTCCCGGATCGCTTCGCGCACGGCGCGCCAGCGGTCGGCGTCGCCGGGCAGGCCGTAATGCTCGACCGCCTTCACGGCGCGATCGACCGCGACCCAGGCCATCACCTTCGAGAAGGTGTAGTGCTTGCGGTCCGCGCGGTCCTCCCAGATGCCGTCGTCGGGCTGGTCCCAGACGCGGCAGACGTGGTCCGTCAGGGCCCGCTCGACGGCCCAGGCCGCCTCGTTGCCGGTCAGGCCGCCGCGGCGGGCCTGGTGCAGGCTGTCGGCCAGCTCGCCGTACACATCGAGCTGGAACTGCGCGTGGGCGGCGTTGCCGACCCGCACCGGCCGGGACCCCTCGTAGCCCGGCAGCCAGTCCAGCTCCCATTCCGACAGCCGCCGCTCGCCGGCGACGCCGTACATGATGTGCATGTCCTCGGGACTGCCGGCCACCGCCCGCAGCAGCCAGTCCCGCCAGGCCTGGGCCTCGTCGTAGTAGCCGGCGTTCATCAGGGCCAGCAGGGTCAGGGTCGCGTCGCGGATCCAGCAGTAGCGGTAGTCCCAGTTGCGCGGCCCGCCGATCTGCTCGGGCAGGGAGGTGGTCGCCGCGGCGATGACCCCGCCGGTCGGGCCATGGGTCAGCGCCTTGAGGGTGATCAGCGAGCGCCGCGCGGCCTCCGACCAGCGCCCCTTGACCTCGGCCCTGGCCGACCAGTCGGCCCAGAACTGTTCGGTTTCGGCCAGGGCCTGACGGGGGCTGATGGCCTGGGGCGGCGGCGTGTGCGACGGCGCCCAGCTGAGGGTGAAGGGCGTCGACTCTCCCTCCGCGACCACGAATTCGCCCAGGGAATGCAGATCCTCGCCGCGAATGCCGACCGGCGTGCGCAGGATGACCATGTCCGGTCCGGCGATGGCCCGGTGCGCGCCGCCGTCGGTGCGCGTCATCCACGGCGTGACCGCCCCGTAGCCGAAGCGCAGGGTCAGCTCCGAGCGGAAGGCGACCCGGCCGCGATCGCCCCGCACGATGCGGACCAGTTCCGGGTTCTTGCCGCGCGGCGGCATGAAGTCGATCACCGTGGCGACGCCGCCGGCCGTCTCGAACCGCGTCTCAAGGATCAGGGTGTCGCCGCGGTAGCTGCGGGTCACCGTCGCCGCCGCGTCGGTCGGGGCGATCAGCCACCGGCCGTTGTCAGGCGTGCCGAGCAGAGCCGCGAAACAGGCGTCGGAATCGAACCTTGGCCAGCACAGCCAGTCGATGGAGCCGTCCAGCCCGACCAGGGCGCAGGCCTCGCAATCACCGATCAGGGCGTAGTCTTCGATCTTCAGGGGCATCAGGTGACAATGCAGCAGGCGGCGGGAAGCTGCACCTGCCGGCTATTCGTTGACCCGTCGGGCGTCCCGCGCCGCCCGCACCAGCTTCACGAACTCCGCCCGCAGACCGAACAGGTCGTCCCCGCGCGCGTGCTGCGCCGTGTCGAGGATCTGGTCCCAGCCGTAGCCATCCTCCAGCCAGGGATCGCCGCGCAGTTTCTGGCCGAAGGCCGCGACGGCCACCGCCCAGCGCGTCGCCTCCGGCGCGGACGCCAGGTCGGCCGCCGTGTCGCGGGACGGGATCGGTTGCTGGATCAGGCGGGACTCGGCCCCGCCGGGGGCCTTCCAGCGCACCTTGAGGAAGGCCATCTCGCCGGATGGCGCCGCCGCCGGCGCGTCAGCCCCATAGCGGAGCGGGTCGGCGGACGGGCGGGCGCCGGCCGGGGTGATCTCGTAGAGGGCGGTCACCGCGACGCCCGAGCCGACCTCGCCGGCGTCCACCCGGTCATTGTTGAAGTCCTCCCGCGCCAGCATCCGCGTTTCGTAGCCGATCAGCCGGTATTCACTGACCTGGGCCGGGTTGAACTCGATCTGGATCTTGACGTCGTCGGCGATCGGGAACAGCGAGCCGGAGAAGTCGTCGCGGAACAGCTTGCGGGCCTCCTCGAAGGTGTCGATGTAGGCGGCCGTGCCGTTGCCGTTCTGGGCCAGGGCCTGCATCATCGTGTCGTTGTAGTTGCCGCGGCCAAAGCCGTAGACCGACAGGTAGACACCGGTCTTGCGCTTGTCGGACACGAAGTCCTTGAGCCGCGACGGGTCGGCGATGCCGACGTTGAAGTCGCCATCGGTCATCAGCACCACCCGGTTGACCGCCTTCGGGTCGAAGTTCTCCTGCGCCAGGGCGTAGGCCAGCGCCAGGCCCTGGCCGCCCGCGGTCGAGCCGCCGGCCTGCAGGGCCTCGAGCGCGCAGCGGATCTTCAGCTTCGACCGGCCGCCGGTCGGCTCCAGCACGGCGCCGGCCGACCCGGCGTAGGCGACGATCGCCACCCGGTCCCCCGGCCTCAGCTGGTCGACCAGCAGGTTCATCGCCTTCTTGGCCAGGTCGAGCTTGTCGGGCGAGAACATCGAGCCCGAGGTGTCGACGAGGAAGACCAGGTTCAGCGGCGGCTGGTCGGTCGCCGGCAGGTCGTAGCCCT
>DAORNX010000296.1:0-254 GCA_035441225.1 Caulobacter sp. | reverse complement strand
GCGTCCCTCGGCGGAAGGCGGCCGCCATTGAGGAAGCGGCGGACATTGGCGTAGGCGGCGGTGTCGACGTCGATCGAGAAGGTCGAGACCGGGTCGTCGGCGACACGCCGGACCGGATTGGACTGACCGCCGGGATAGCGCTCGGTGTCGACCGTTCCGGGGGGCGGGCCGTAGGGATAGCCGGGGCCCGGCGCGATCGCCGCGTTGGCCGGAGCCACGGCGGGCACGCCGGTCATGGGCGGGGGTGGCGGGGG
>DAORNX010000295.1:0-3807 GCA_035441225.1 Caulobacter sp. | reverse complement strand
GTCAAGGGCAGGCCCTGCGGGCCTGTCGCTCCGCGACGCGAAGCGCCCTTGAGCAACCTGTCCCGTCCGGCGATGATCTCGCCGTGAGATTAAGAGCGGGGTGGGCGATGACCGACGGATCGGATCAAGAGACATCGCTCGAGCATCGGGCAGCGCGCAGGCTCAACGTCACCATGGTCGCTCTGCTCGCGCTGGCAGGAACGGTGATCGGTCTGTGGGTTTTCCTGTCTGAGCTGCCGGCAATCCGCGGAATTTTCGATGCTCTTCCCGCCCGGCAACAAGAGACCTTGTTCCGGGCCGGCTTCGGTCTGTTGATCACTATGGCCGGCCTCACCCATCTGTTGCCAATCGTCGGAAAGGTCTTCAATCGCGGGGACTAGCCAGAGGCCCGCTCGCTCCAGTCGTCCAGATCGTCCTCGCCCCCGAGCAGCGCCAGGCCGGTGGCGATCGACACCAGCTCGGCCCCGCTCTCCAGCTTGCCCGCCCCGAACCGGCGCTCGAAGATCGCCCGCACGGCCGGGACGAAGCTCGACCCGCCGGTGAGGAACACCCGGTCGACGCCGGCCTCGGTCAGCCCGGCCCGCGCCAGCGCCTGATCCACCGCGCCTTCGATGGCCGTCAGTTCCGGCTGGATCCAGCGGTCGAAGCTGGCCCGCTTCACCGGCCCCTCGATCTCCACCGACCCGCCCTTGAAGCTGAACACCGCCTCCTCGGCCCCCGACAGCGCCTCCTTCAGCCGCGAGACCGACTGGTAGAGGCGGTAGCCGTGGTTGTCGTCGAGCACCTCGACCAGCCGCTCGAGCTTCTCCGGCTCGACCGCGTCGCGCACCAGCCGGCGGATCTCGCGCATGTCCCGGCTCGCCCGCAGCAGCGCCAGCTGCTCCCAGCGGGCGAAGGCGGTGAAGTAGCGGTTGGGCAACGGAATGACGTTGTCGAAGGCCTTGTACAGGCTGCCCTTGCCCAGTTTCGGCGACACCAGGTGGTCGATGATCCGGTAGTCGAAGGCGTCGCCCGCCACGCCGACCCCGGCGTTGGACAGGGCCTGTGACCGCACCCGGCCGCCCTTGTGCGTGAACCGGACCAGCGAGAAGTCGCTGGTGCCGCCGCCGAAGTCGCCGACCAGCACGGTGGCGTCGCCCTCCAGCCGCCGGGCGAAGAAGAAGGCCGCGGCGACCGGCTCGTAGACATAGCGGATGTCGGTGAAGCCCAGCCGCCGGAACGCCGTCTCGTAGCGCGTCAGGGCCAGGGCCGGGTCGGGCCGCAGCCCCGCGAAGGCCACCGGCCGGCCGACAATCACCGGCTTGGGCAGATCGGCGAGATCGGCGCCGCCGTGTTCACGCACCTTCAGCAGGAAGGCGCTGAGCAGGTCCTCGAAACTGAACCGCCGGCGCAGGATCTCGGTGTCGGTGAACAGCGGGCTGGCGGCGTAGCTCTTGAACGACTGGATGAACCGCGTCTCGAGCGGCTCCTCGACATAGGCGTCGATCGCCCAGGGCCCGGCCTCGACCACCCGGCCGGCCGGATCGTCGGCCGGAGCGTGGAAGCTGAGCGCCGAGCGGAAGGCGTTGAACGGCTGCCCATCGTGGCTGAACCCGGCGAGGCCGGCCTGGCCGCCCCCCTGGTCAAAGGCGAGCACAGTATTGGTCGTGCCGAAATCGACACCGATCGCGGCGTCGGAAACGCGCGTCATGGGAAATTCCCTTCGCAGTATGGATGGCGGCGGACGCCATCCCTGCGCAAGGGCGACGTCAGGCCGGAATGAAACTCGTCACGGCGCAGACCCTCATGAAGCCATGGCCCTACTCCGCCGCCGGCTCGAGCGGCTGGTCGTAGGCCGCCATCAGAGCCATGTTGAGGATCTTCGACACCGAGGCCGACAGCGGCGCGATCTGCACCGACTTGTTCAGGCCCAGCAGGATCGGACCCAGCACGGTCGCCCCGCCCAGGGCCTGGACCAGCTTGGTCGAGATCGAGGCCGAGTGGATCGCCGGCATGATCAGCACATTGGCCGGGCCGGTCAGGCGCATGAACGGGAAATTGTCGCGCGACTCCGGCTCAAGGGCCAGCTCGGGCGGCATCTCGCCCTCGTACTCGAAGTCGACGCCGTCCATCTCGTCGAGCATGGCCACGGCCTCGCGGACCTTCTCCGAGCGCAGGCCCATCGGATTGCCGAAGGTCGAGTAGCTCATGAAGGCCACGCGCGGCGTGAAGCCGAGCGTCCGCACGGCGCGGGCCGCCTCGCAGGCGATCTCGACCAGCTCGTCGGCCTCGGGCATCTCGGTGACGTTGGTGTCGGCGATGAACACCGTGTGGCCCTTGGCCAGCACGATCGACATGCCCATCACCCGGCCGCCGGGCGCCGGATCCATGACCCGCAGGACCTCCTCCAGCACCTGATCGTAGCTGCGGGTCACGCCGGTGACCATCGCGTCGGCGTCGCCCAGGGCGACCATCGAGGCGGCGAAGCTGTTGCGGTCCTGGTTGATCAGCCGCTGCACGTCGCGCTTGAGATAACCCTCGCGCTGCAGGCGCTGGTACAGGTGCTCGACATAGTCGGGATTGCGGTCCGACAGCCGGGCGTTGACGATCTGCAGCTGGACCTCGTCCGGATCGAGGCCGGCCAGCTTCATGTTCTCCTTCACCAGCTCCTCGCGACCACAGAGGATGGCCTCGCCATAGCCCTGGGCCTGGAAGGCGTAGGCGGCGCGGATCACGCTGGGCTCCTCGCCCTCGGCGAACACGATGCGCTTCTTGGGGCCGTTCATCACCGCCCCGGAGATCTTCTGCAGGAAGGCCGCCGTCGGGTCGAGGCGCTGGGCCAGCGAGGCGCGGTAGGCGTCCATGTCGGCGATCGGCCGGCGGGCCACGCCGGTATCCATCGCCGCCTGGGCGACGAACGGCGGGATGTACCAGATGAGCCGGGGGTCGAAGGCCGAGGGGATGATGTACTGCGGGCCGAACTTCAGCTGCCGGCCGTGATAGGCCGCGGCCACCTCGTCCGGCACGTCCTCCCGGGCGAGCATGGCCAGGGCGTTGGCGCAGGCGATCTTCATCTCGTGATTGACCCGCCGGGCCCGCACGTCGAGCGCCCCGCGGAAGATGTAGGGGAAGCCCAGCACGTTGTTGACCTGGTTGGGATAGTCGCTGCGGCCGGTGCCCATGATGGCGTCGCTGCGGACCGCGTGCACCTCTTCGGGGGTGATCTCCGGGTCGGGGTTGGCCATGGCGAAGATCACCGGGTTGGGCGCCATGCTGGCGATCATCTCCCGGGTGAAGGCGCCCTTGGCCGACAGGCCCAGCAGCACGTCCGCCCCCGCCACGGCCTCCGCCAGGGTGCGCTTGTCGGTATCGACCGCGTGGGCGCTCTTCCACTGGTTCATGCCGTCGGTGCGGCCCTGGTAGAGCACGCCCTTGGAGTCACAGGCGATGCAGTTCTCGGGACGCACGCCCATCGCCTTGATCAGTTCGAGCGAGGCGATGCCGGCCGCGCCGGGGCCGTTCAGCACGACCTTCACGTCCTCGATCTTCTTGCCGGTGATATAGCAGGCGTTGATCAGGCCGGCGGCGCAGATGATCGCCGTGCCATGCTGGTCGTCATGGAACACCGGGATGTCGAGCAGCTCCTGGCAGCGCTGCTCGATGATGAAGCACTCGGGGCTCTTGATGTCCTCGAGGTTGATGCCGCCGAACGTCGCCCCGATGGTCTTGACCACGGTAATGATCTCGTCGGGATCCTCGGTGCTGAGCTCGACGTCGATCGCGTCGACGTCGGCGAAGCGCTTGAACAGCACCGCCTTGCCTTCCATC
>DAORNX010000294.1:0-3839 GCA_035441225.1 Caulobacter sp. | reverse complement strand
GCCGGGCGCGACGGTGGGCCCAGGCCCCGAGGGCGACGGGCCGCGAACGGCGTAGCGCGGCGAGGCGCAGGCGGCCAGGGCCAGACAGGCCAGCAGGACCGCGAGGCCCGCCGGCGACAGCTTTCGGCGCGACGCTGACATGTTTCCTCCCCTTCGACCGGCTCAAACATGGCGCAAAGGGTTTTCAGCGTGGTTAAGGCCGCGACAACGGCGTTGCGGGCTCGACGCGGCGGCGCGGACGGCTAGGCTGGGACCGGATCGGGCCGGAGACTCCCATGGACCAGACACTTCCGCTGCAGGGCGCGCCCTGGGAGACACTGCGCGAGCGCATGGTCGAGATGGCCGCGGGCGACGTCAAATGGCGCGACGGCAAGGCCGCCGTCTATGTCTTCAACGCCGGCGCGGAGGTCGAACGGGTGCAGAAAGAGGCCTACGCCCTGTTCGCCTCGGAGAACGGCCTGGGCCCGGCGGCCTTTCCAAGCCTGGCGCGGATGGAAAAGGAGGTGCTGGCGGCCGGCCTGGGCCTGCTGCACGGTCCCGACGGCGCGACCGGCGCCATGACCAGCGGCGGCACCGACTCCATCCTGATGGCGGTCAAGGCGGCCCGCGACCACGCCCGCAAGGTCCGCGGCCGGAGCGGACCGCTCAACATCGTGCTGCCCCGCTCGGCGCATCCGGCCTTCGACAAGGCCTGCCTTGTGATGGAGATCGAGGTCCGTCGCACGCCGCTGAAGGACCACCTCGCCGATCCGGAGGCCATGGAGGCGGTCGTCGACGAGGACACCATCATGATCGTGGGGTCTGCGCCGTGCTTTCCCTTCGGCCTGATCGATCCGATCGAGGCCCTCGGCGATCTCGCCGTGCGGCGCGACCTGTGGCTGCACGTCGACGCCTGCGTCGGCGGCTACATGGCGCCGTTCGTGCGCATGAACGGCGGCGATGTGCGGCCCTTCGACTTCGAGGTTCCGGGCGTGCGGTCCATGTCGGCCGACTTGCACAAGTATGGCTACTGCGCCAAGGGCGCCTCGACCGTGTTCTTCCGGTCCGAAGACCTGAAGCAGCACATGATCTTCGAGGTCGGCGACTGGCCCGCCGGCCGGATGACCACCCCGACCCTGGCCGGCACGCGGCCTGGCGGGGCCATCGCCGCGGCCTGGGCGGTGATGCACAGCCTTGGGGTCGAGGGCTACCGGGCCAGGCACGGCGAGGTGACGCAGGCCCGCGAAATCATCGAGGCCGGCGTGCGCGTGCGGGGCTTCAGCGTCATCGGCGCGCCGCAGCTGGGAATCCTGGCCTTCACCCGCGAGGACGTCGACTGCATGGCGATTCTCGGCGGACTGTATCAACGCGGCTGGGTGACCAGCGCCATCACCCAGCCACGCGGTCTGCACCTGATGCTGTCGCCCGTGCACCTGACCGTCGCCGACCGCTATCTGGCGGACCTCGACGAGGCTGTCGCCGCCGCTCGGGGCGGGACCGCCGGCCAGCGCTCCGACGTCGGCTACGCCCGGTAGAGTGGATTCTCGCCTGACTTGATGTGCCTCAACTTCGCCCGGTCGCGGATCGGGCATCTGGTCTCCAGTGGCCTTGCCCAGAAACGCAAGCCGGCCGACGGCGCGTGACGGTCGTCCGCCGAAAAGGAGAACTCACGTGAAGATCCTTCTCACCTCAGCCCTCGCCCTGTCGCTGCTCGGCAGCGGTTCGGCCTTCGCCCAGACCTCCTATCCCGCGCCGGATCGTGACCGCGCCAGCCCTGCCTACGACTATCGTCCCGGCGGCCCCCGCTGGTCGCGTGGCGACCGCCTGCCGCCGCAGTTCCGTCAGGAACGCTACCGCGTGACGGAGTGGCGTCGCCTGGGCCTGCGCCAGCCGCCGCGCGGCTACTGGTGGTACCGCTACGGCGACAACAACTACTTCCTCGCCGCGATCACCACCGGCCTGATCCTGGAAACCTTCTACCGCGACGACCGCGACCAGCGCTGGAACCAGAATTACCGGCGCACCTACACCTATCAGGACGACATCTACTACCGGGAATGCCGCACCTCGTCCGATCCGGCCGGCGTGCTGCTCGGCGCGTTGATCGGCGGCCTGATCGGCAACGCCGCCGGCGATGGCCGTGGCAGTTCCACCGCCGCCGGGGTGATCATCGGGGGCGCCCTGGGCGCCGCCATGACCAGGGACATGGACTGCGAGGACCGCAGCTACGCCTACCGGTCCTACTACAACGGCTTCAACTCGGGCCGGCCGGGCGCGCGCTACAGCTGGACCAACCCGCGCACCCGCCACCGCGGCGACGTGGTGATCGGCAACTACTACTATGACCGGTCCGGCTTCCGCTGCACGACCTTCACCCAGACCATCTACATCCAGGGCCGGCCGCAGGTCTCGCGCGGCCATGCCTGCCGGCAGCCCGACGGGACCTGGGCCGTCGTCGACTAGTACGATCGATGTTCACGGCCCCGGGGCCGCTTTAGCTCCGATTGTCTCCGCGAGGACAGGGACAATCGGAGCCCTCGGCCACGTCCGCACGATGAGAGATGACGGCCTCGACCGCCCGCGTTGGGCGCCGCTTGGCCACGGCTTCGCCGCCCCGGCCGGTTTCCCGGACGAGGGTGGGGAGGTGGCGCGGAGCGCCCCGGCTGTCGCCGGGTGCAAGAGGGCAGTCCTGGGCAGGCTTGCGGCAGTCCGTAACGCTCCGCGATGGCCGTTCTGACGGGGGCGTCGGTAGGCAGCCATTGTCCGGCTTAGCCGACGCGGGCCCGGCGGCCGGCCGGCGCACTGCTGCCGGTCCGGTGGTCAATCCCGCTCAACCATCACCCCCGCCGCCGCAAGGTCGCAGGCCTTCGCGCCCTCCCCGTGCGGCGGGGATGGCTGAAGCATAGGGGCAGCGTCGGCGCAGCAGCGAAAGCAGACCGCACGCGGCCGGGCATTCGCGAGGAAGACGTGAAAATCCAGTGGGTTGGGCGCGTAAGCCCTCCCCGAACCCGGCGCAGCCGGCTAGGTCACCACCCGGACCGGATTGCTTCCGTCCCAGCCAACGGCGGCGCGGCGGATGTGGTCGAAGAACCGCATCTTGGTCCCGCTGACGTCGGACAGTTCGATCACCGTTCCCGGGTGATCCAGGTCGCTGTCGAAATAGACGAACCGGCCGTTCGGCCCGTTGATCTGCCCCTCGTGGCCGACGGTCAGCCCGCGTGCCAGGGCAGCCTCGTAGTCGGCCTGGTAGGTCGTCGTCCACCAGGACATGTGCTGCAGGCCCTCGCCGTGCCGGGCCGCGAACTCGCGATACATCGACGGGACCTCGTTACGCTGCTGGATCAGTTCGATCTGCAGATCGCCACTGTTGGCCAGGGCGATCGACAGGTCGATGTCGTAGGTGACTCCGCGGTGACGGAACCAGTCGACCGGGACCTTCTCGATGTAGAAGAACGGACCCACGCCCAGCACCTCGATCCAGTGCCTCATCGCCGCCTGGACGTCGCGCACGACATAGCCGTTCTGGCGAACGGGCCCGGTAAATCGACTCATCGCGCAGTCCTCGCTGATCAGGCGGCGGCCGGAGGGGACGGCGAGGCGTCAAGAGCCGCCCGCACCGCCTGGCCGAGCGTCTGGGAGTCGAACGGTTTGCGCAACAGCTGGATGGGGCGGGCGACCGCGCTTTCGAGGGCTTCTGTCTCGGCGTAGCCGCTGACGAAGAGGATCGGCAACGTCGGCTGCAGGGCCAGGGCCGAGCGGGCGACCTCCGCCCCCGTCATCACGGGCATGGCGTAGTCCACGATCAGCAGGTCGACAGGTTCGTCCGACAGCAGTCGCAGGCCGGTCGGGCCGTCGCCCGC
>DAORNX010000293.1:0-3842 GCA_035441225.1 Caulobacter sp. | reverse complement strand
GTGCGGCAGCAGGCGGATGTCCTGACGGATGGCCAGCGCCCCGGCGGCCTCGGCGTGGGTCCAGCCCTGGGCCAGACACAGGGCCACCGCCGCGCGCTGGTCCGGCGGCAACTGCGCCATGGCCGCCTCCAGCGCCATCCGGTCCGCCGGGTCGAGACCACCGCCCTCGCCGTCCTGGTCCCGGGTCCACTGGTGATCACGACGGGCGGCGCGGGCGCTGGAGCGAAGCAGGGTCCGGCCCTTCCGCCAGGCGATGCCGTAGAGCCAGGGGCGGAACCCCTCATCGTCGCGCAGCCGGCCCAGAGACGCCCAGGCGATCACCAAGGCCTCCTGGGCGACATCGTCGGCGTCGGGGCCGACGATACGCCGCAGGAAGGCGCGCAGGCCCTGCTGATGCTTGACCACAAGTCGTCCGAAGGCGGCCTGGGACCCGGCCCTGGCCGCCCGGACAAGCGGCGCATCCACCCGGTCAGTCCTTTGGCGTCCGCGTGGTCAGGGTCGCGACCAGCGAGGCCAGGCACATGGCGGCCATCACGAAGGCGACGATCGTGAAGGCCTCGCCCGCGCCGTAGATGTCGGTCCAGGAGGCGTAGCCGAAACCGGCGGCCAGGGAGCCGAACAGCACCACCTGGTACCAGCCGCCGTAGCCGCGGCGGTAGTAGCGCCGGCCACGACGGCCGTCGTAGCTGTCCCAGTCGTCGGGCGCCGGGCTGTTGAGCTTGTCCAGCAAGCCGGCGGGGATGTCCTTGCCGCTGTCGGCGTACCGGCGGATGACGTCGAGGTTGTCGCGATGCTTGCGGTAGTTCAGCCAGCTCTGCCAGCCGCCGACGATGAACCAGGCCAGCGGGAACAGCAGCCACCAATAGGAACGGAACAGATCTTCCATGGTCTAGACTCCCGAACCGGCGCGGCCGCCGAGCTTCTCGATCAGGCCGGCCGGAATCTCCCGGCCGCTGTCCGAGAGATGCCTGATGAGATCGAGACTGTCACGGCGGCGCTGATGGGCCAGCCAGCCGCGGAAGCCGCTGATGATCATCCAGGCGAACGGAAACAACAGCCACCAGTAGGAACGGAACAGGTCTTCCATCAATTTGCCTCCAGCCGGGACGCGTCCCTGCGTCCTTTGTGAAGTAGTCGCCGCCGGACCCCGGTCCGGATGCAGGCGGCGTGAAAAAAGTCTCGACCCTGCGGATTCACCGCCGGCCCGCGGGACTCCGGTCAGGCCGGCGTGGCGCGCCGCGCCACCATCCAGCCGCCGAGCACCACGCAGGGCGGACCGGAGACGGCCACGGCGATCGCGTACCACAGGGGGCCCAGGTCGCTGGCCAGCGCGGCCATGATTCCCAGCATCCCGGCCAGCAGGCCAAGGGCCGCAAGGGCCAGCGCATGCCTCATCGGCGAGGCCGGCGCGAGCCGGGCCGTCACACAGCCGCCCAGAAGGGTGAACAGACCGCGATAGGCCAGCGCCAGCAGGAACAGCAGCGGGTCCTCCATCCGCTGGTCGGCCGGCGGGAAGACGCCCGTGGCGTGCATGGCCGCGTCGGCCGCCGTCGACAGCACGACAACCACGAAGAAGCCCGCCAGGACGGCCGCCAGGCTCCTGAGCCAGCGCGGCGCGCCGGATTTCACGCCCGTGTCGGTCATTCTCGGTTCCCCCTGTCGCCGCCCTGCCGCGGCCTAGCCAAACACGCGCGCGTACGTCTCGGGCTTGAACCCGACCGTCAGCCTGCCGTCGACGTCGAGCACCGGTCGCTTGATCATCGAGGGCTGGGCGACCATCAGGGCGATGGCCCTGGCCTGGTCAAGCCCGGCCTTGTCGCTCTCCGGCAGCTTGCGGAAGGTCGTGCCGGCGCGGTTGAGCAGCGTCTCCCAGCCGACCTGCCCCGCCCAGCGCGCGAGGGTGGCCGCGTCGATGCCGACCGCCTTGTAGTCGTGGAAGGCGTAGGCCACGCCGTGGCCGTCGAGCCAGGCGCGGGCCTTCTTCATCGTGTCGCAGGCCTTGATGCCATGGAGGGTGATCGTCATCAGGCGTTCCTGGCCGGGATCTGCAGTCCGCGCTGAACGGCCGGCCGGGCCAGGCCGCGCTCGAGCCAGGCCGGCACCGCGCTGAGCGCGTCGAAGCCGACAAGGTCGCCCGCGTCATAGTAGCCGATCAGGTTGCGCACCATGCCGATGAGGGCGATGTCGGCGATGGTGAAGGCCTCCCCCATCATCCACGGCCGTCCCGTCAGGCGCGTCTCCAGCACCCCCAGCAGGCGCCGGGATTCGTCGCGGTAGCGTTCCAGCGGCCGTTTGTCGGCGATCTCGCGGCCGGCGAACTTGTGGAAGTAGCCGAGCTGGCCGAACATCGGCCCGATCGCCCCAACCTGGAAGAACACCCACTGGAGGGTCTCGTAGCGGGCGGCCGGATCGCGCGGCAGCAGATGGCCTGTCTTTTCGGCGAGATAGAGCAGGATCGCGCCGGACTCGAACAGGCCCATCGGTCGCCCGCCGGGTCCGTCGGGGTCGATGATCGCCGGAATCTTGCCGTTGGGATTGAGCGACAGGAATTCGGGGGTCCAGCTCTCGTTCGCGCCGATGTCGACGAGGTGCGGCTCGTACGGCAGGCCGATCTCCTCCAGCATGATCGAGACCTTCACCCCGTTGGGCGTGTTCAGCGAATAGAGCTGCAGCCGGTCCGGATGCCTGGCGGGCCATCGGGCGGTGACGGGGAAGGCTGAGAGGTCGGTCATCAGGGACTCCTGCGCCGCGGTCCGGCCGTGTCGAGTTGGCGCCCCCGCGCCGACCTTTCAAGGCCGGCGTCAGCGTTCGCCGAACAGTTCGCGTTGCGTCTTCTCCAGTTCCTCCGCATAGCGGCGGCGCACATAGGTCTCGGACACCAGGCCCAGCACCCGACGGTCCCCGGCCAGCACGGCCAGTTCGTCGGCCCCGGCCGCGTCGAACGTCTTCATCACCGCGCCGATGTCCATTTCCGGCGTCAGGGTCGCGTCACGGGCGACCGCCAGGGCTCCGACCGGCGCGGCGGCGTCGACCCCTTCGGCGTAGACCGCCGGCACCACGACGATACCGGCGTAGCGATCGTCGCCATCGATGAGCACCACGCGGCCGGTCGAGCCTAGCGGAAAGGTCCGGCGGAACTCGGCGACCGTCAGGGTCGCGGGCGTCAGCCGGGTTTCCCGCCGCATCATCCGGCCGGCGGTGAGCGTCTTGACCCAGCCGACGTCGCGGGCGCTCTTGATCGTCTCGCCGCGCAGATGCAGCCGCCAGGTCGAGAACGAATAGCCGAACAGCTCGCGCACGATGGTCGAGGACACCAGCGACGCCGCCAGCACCGCCCCGGTCAGGGGGAAGTCGTGGGTCGCCTGCAGGACCAGCATCGCCATGGTCATCGGGCCGCCCACCACCGCCACGGCCAGGGCGGCCATCCCGACCAGGGCCGCGTTGTGGACATCGACCAGCGGATAGCCGGCCAGCTGGTTCAGTCCCGCGGCGAACAGGTGGCCGACCAGGGTGCCGAGGAACAGCGAGGCGAAGAACAGGCCGCCGCGGAAGCCGAAGCCGAGCGACAGGATCGAGGCCAGGCTCTTGATCACCAGGGCCAGGGCGATGACGGTGATCGACGCGCCCAGCGCCAGGTCGAGATGCAGCGCGCCGTGACCGGCGGAAAGGCCCTGCGGCGAGATCATCGCCAGCGGGATCAGCAGCAGCCCGCCGATGACCGGCCGGCTCCAGTCCGGGATCGGAGCCCGCCGGGTGCCGTGCTCGACCACGGCCACGGCCCGCATCAGGCCGATGCCGAGCAGCGCGCAGGCGCCGCCCAGGCCGGCGTAGATGAGATAGTG
>DAORNX010000292.1:3640-3848 GCA_035441225.1 Caulobacter sp. | reverse complement strand
GTCCGGGCGCGGCTGGCCAGCTGGCGCACGGCCGGCTCGCTCTTGCCCAGCGCCGCACCGACGGCGGCGTAGTCCTGGTCGAACACATCGTGCAGCAGGAACACCGCCCGCTCGAGCGGCGAAAGCCGCTCGAGCGCCAGCAGGAAGGCCACCGACACATCCTCGGCGCGCTCGACCGGATCGTCGGCGACCTCCTCGATCAGCGGCT
>DAORNX010000292.1:0-3472 GCA_035441225.1 Caulobacter sp. | reverse complement strand
CCAGCCGCTTCAGGCGGGGCCGTTCCTGCTCGAACACGGTCGTGGCGTCGGTCATGCCGCCAGGGCCTCCGGCCGGTGGAAGGGCGCCGGCTCGCCGGCCACGATCACGCGGGAACAGGCCTTCCCGTGGCCGAGGCCGTACTTCAGCGTGGGATACATCCGCGCGGTCGTCAGGGCGAGACTGAGGGCCACCACGGCCTTTTTTCCCCAGCGGCGGACGATCTCGTCGCGGACTTCGTCGGAATCCTCCAGGTGGCGGTCGAGCACGGCCCGGGCGAAGTCGTAGCCGAGGGCGGCGGTCTCGCCCATGGCCGCCCGGTCGCCGGCCAGGATGGCCCGCAGGATGGCCGGCTTCACGCCGTTGGCCGCGGCGATGTCCACGCCGATCTGGGTGCAGGGCCCGCAGTCCTCGGCCAGGGTCCCGACGATCCCCGCCGCGGCCATGGCCGCCGCCGGGGCGTCCTTCGAATGACCAAGGGCCGGCACGAAGCTGAAGCGCAGGAAGGTCCCGGTCCCGGCGTCGAGCAGGTCGCGCATGTAGGCCGCGTCATAACCCCATTGCGTCTCGAACTTGCGGATCTGGCTGCGGAAGAAGGCTTTGAGCATGGTCAGGCTCCCTCTGTCGGGCGCGACCGCCAGGCGATCCAGCCCGTCAACAGGGCGGGCAGGAAGACGCCGGGAAGGTCGCGGGTGAAGTCGTTGAGCGGGGCGGAGCCGCAAGCGCCGTCGCCGACGTGGATCGTGGCATGCAGGGCCAGAAAGGCCGCCGCGCAGACAAGCGCCGGCCAACCCTGGTGCGGCCGCCAGGCGAACCAGGCAAGGCCCAGCACCACGACCAGATAGGCCATGCCGATGTCGCGGACGAAGTGCGGGTTGAACGCCCCGGTCAGGGCCACGCCCGGCACGGCGTCGTACCAGGCCAGCGGCGCGATCAGCTGGAAGACGCTGTTGGCCGCCAGCAGCAGGGCCAGCAGGGCGGCGATCCATCGGGACATGGGCGGGCTCCGTTGTCTGAAGACCAGACGAGGCAGCCGCGCATGTCGTGACATGCGACTCTCGAAAATCCCCCCGGGCGGCTGGTCAGGCCGCCGCGCTGGGCCTGGCCTTGACCCGCTCGAACCAGGCCTTGACCCAGGCGGCCTCGGCCGGGACCGGCTGGCCGACGGTGGCCCCGAAATCGAGGAAGGCGAACAGCAGGATGTCGGCCAGGCTGAAGCGGTCGCCGCAGATGAACGGGCGACCGGCCATCAGGCCGTCCAGCCACAGGATGCGGTCGCGGGCGATGGCCTTGAGCTCGGCGGCGCCCTCGGCCCCGACCAGCTTCATGCGGCTTTCGAACAGACCGCGGCCTTCCGACGCCCGGAAGCCGTTGGCCAGCGGCTCGCAGATGTTGAGGTCGATGCGGCGGGTCCACATGCGGGTCTCGGCCCGCGCCTCGGCCGTGGCGCCGATCAGCGCCGGGGTCGGGTGTTTTTCCTCGAGGTACTCGCAGATGACGGTGATCTCGCTGATCACCTGTCCGTCCTCGAGCTGCAGGGCGGGGGTCTGGCCGGCGACATTGACCCCGCCGGCATAGGCCGGCCGGCGGTTCTCCCCGCCGAGCAGGTCGATCTCGACCGTCGGCAGGGTGAGGCCCTTTTCGGCGGCGAACATGCGCACCATGCGCGGGTTCGGACCGACGGAGTTGTAGAGTTTCATGGTGCGTTTCCCTGTTCTGGCGTCGACCTAGACCGCGTCCGCATATGCGGCGTAGCTGTCCTTGAGCGTGGCGTGGTTGAGCAGCATCTCGGCGACCTGCCGCTGGCCCGACTCGTCGAAGATGCGGCTGCGGACCCAGTAGGACTCGGTGCGGCGGCTGTCGGCCAGGGCGGCGATCTCGCGGCGGATCAGATAAGTCTCGCCGACGAACAGCGGCCCGTCGATCATGCGGATCTCCTGGTCGGCGAACAGGCCGACGGCGGGCCCCTTCACCGGGAACTTCGCGGCATGGCTGGAGTATTCGGCCAGCACGCTGACCATCTCCAGCGGGATGATCGCCCGGCCCCAGGGCGAGGACGCGGGGTCGCTGTACCAGGGCGAAGTCTCGGTGATCCGGGCCAGTTTCTCGTTGAGCGAAAACGGATAGAGCGCGCCCATGTGCTGGTCGGGGTCCATCTTCACCAACTCGTCGGCGGCGCCGGCCATGCCGACCGTCAGGTCCTCGAGGATCAACAGCCTGCCGGGCGGGCGCAGGGCGGCCATGCGGGCCTCCAGCAGGGTCTGGCCGTGGTCGGGACCAAGGCTGGCCGAGGCCTCCAGCACTGGCGTGCCGTCGGCCTTCTCGGCCCGGACCAGGGTGCGCGTCGCCCCTTCCGGCGGAATCTCGACGATGGCCCGCACCTCTTCGCCCTCGACGACCATGTTCTGGTAGTGGGCCGACAGGCAGCCGCGCTCGAACCAGGCGTTGCCCCAGATCGTCGCCAGCAGCGGCGGGAACAGGCTGAAGTGGGTCGGCCCCTCGATCGGTCCGGCGCGGAAGCCGAGCTTCTCGGCCATGGCGTCGTCGTGGATCGAGCTGTGGCCGCCGTATTCCTGGTCCGCCAGCATCTGGCGCGGTGCGCGCAGGGGACCCACCAGGGTCAGGGGCGTGTCAAAGCTCATGGCGGTCTCTCGCTCAGGGATGCCCCGCCTTTGAGCGGCGCCAGGCGCGGGGCGTCAAGCGAACAACGGTCGTTGACGGACCGGTCGAACTGCGGACCACTTCCCCGATGACAGATACCGCCAACGCCGCCCGGCGCATCGGACCCTGGCTGGCCACCGTGCTGGTGGCCGGCAACATGATCGGCTCCGGAGTCTTCCTGCTGCCGGCGACGCTGGCGGCGATCGGCTCATCGACCATCATCGGCTGGATCATCGCCTCGGGCGGGGCGATGCTGCTGGCGGGGGTGTTCGCCCTGCTGGCTATCCTCAAGCCGACCCCGGACGGGTTGGTCGACTACCCGGCGCAAGGCCTGCATCCCTTCTTCGGCTTTGCCAACTGGCTGCTCTACTGGCTGGCCAACTGGGCCGGCGTGCCGGCGGTCGCCCTGGCCATCACCGGCTATCTGTCGTTCTTCATCCCAGCCCTGAAGGAACCCCTCCCCGGCGTCTGGGCCACGATCGGGTTCATCTGGCTGATGACCCTGGCCAACATCATCGGCGCGAAGACCGTCACGCGGCTGGGCGGGATGACCTTGCTGATCGGCCTGGCGCCGATCGTCGCCGCGACGGTCCTGGGCCTGATGGCCTTCGACGCGGACACCTTCGCGGCCGGCTGGAACGTCACCGGCAAGCCTCTGGCCCAGACCGTGGGCGTCTCGCTGGCCCCGATCTTCTGGGCCTTCCTCGGGTTTGAAAGCGCGACCATGGCCGCGGCCGTGGTCAAGGACCCCGCGCGCAACATCCCCCGGGCGGCGCTCGGCGGCGTCGGCCTGGCGGCGGCGGTCTACATGGG
>DAORNX010000291.1:2661-3856 GCA_035441225.1 Caulobacter sp. | reverse complement strand
GGGCGTGCCGGCGGCGGTGCTCGACCGCGAGCTGGCTGGCCTGACCCCCGATCCGCGGGCCTCCGTGCAGGATTCGAGGCAGCCCGAATTCTCCAAGCCGGTCGGCGACTACATCAAGGGCGTGGTCAGCGACGCCCGCATCGCCCAGGGCCGGCAGTTCCGCGACAGCCTGCCCTACCTGTCGACGATCGAGCAGCGCTACGGCGCCCCGCGCGAGATCGTGCTGGCGATCTGGGCCATGGAATCGGCCTTCGGCAAGATCCAGGGCGACATGGACGTGATCCGCTCCCTGGCCACCCTGGCCGCCGACGGCCGGCGGCGCGGCTGGGCCGAGGGCGAACTGATCGCCGCGTTGAAGATCGTCGGCTCGGGCGAGGCCCCGCGGGTCCGGCTCAAGGGCAGCTGGGCCGGAGCCATGGGCCAGACCCAGTTCCTGCCGTCGGTATTCCTCGCCACCGCCGTCGATGGCGACAACGACGGCGTGCGCGACATCTGGGGCTCGACCGCCGACGCCCTGTATTCGACCGGCGCCTATATGGCCAAGGCCGGCTGGAAGCGCGGCGAAAGCTGGCATCGCGAGGTCATCCTGCCGTCCGGCTTCGACTATTCGGTCGTCGAGGGCCCGAAGGACACGCCGTCCGGATGGGCCGCGAAGGGCGTCAGAACGGCCGACGGACGGCCGTGGAGCAGCGCCGACCAGGCCGCCCAGGCCGGGCTGGTCCTGCCCTCCGGCGCGGCGGGGCCGGCCTTCCTGGTGTTTCCCAATCACATGGCCATCCGCCGGTACAACAATTCCACCAGCTATGCGCTCGGCGTCGGTCTGCTGGCCGACCGCTTCGCCGGCGGCGGCCCCCTGGTCACGCCCTGGCCCTACGAGGTCCCGCTGTCGCTGGCCGACCGCATGGCCGCCCAGACGGCGCTGGCCCAGCTGGGCTTCAACCCGGGCCCGGCGGACGGCATCGTCGGCTCGGGAACCCGCACGGCCCTGCGCGGCTGGCAGCAGGCCCGCGGCCTGCCTGCCGACGGCTACCTGTCGATCGATCTGGTGAGGAAGCTGCGGGCCGAGGCAGGGCTGCAATAGGGCCGACAGGGGCCCACAGGGGACAGGTTATCCTGTCCCCTCCAGCGCGATCGGGGGCGGACTGGCGTCGGGCGCTAGACCCCGCCCTCGTCGCTGCGTTCAAGAATGGCCAGG
>DAORNX010000291.1:0-2561 GCA_035441225.1 Caulobacter sp. | reverse complement strand
GACTGGCGTCGGGCGCTAGACCCCGCCCTCGTCGCTGCGTTCAAGAATGGCCAGGGTCGCCTCCTCGTCCGCGTCCGCGGTTTCGCCGGCGGCCCTCAGGATGGTGTTCCTGAGCGCGAACACCAGCAGGCCGGCGAGAATCACCGCGTTGAGCAGGAACGGGCCGGGATGGACCAGCTCGTACAGCGTCACGAACAGCGGCGCGATGATCACGTTCAGTCCGTTGACCGCCGCGATGGCCGCCGCGGCCTGGGCCTGTTCGTGCATCTGCACCGACAGCGAGGCGCCGGCGGTGAATCCCGGGCGGGCGAAGCCGTAGCCGAGACAGGCGATGGCGTAGCCGGCCACCACGGTCCAGTAGTCGGGAGCGAAGGCGGTGATCAGGTTGCCCACGCAGGCCAGGGCCACGCCCCAGCGCAGCAGGGTCTTGGGACCCATGGAGAAGATGCGGATCAGGCCCCACTGCGCCAGCAGGCCGGCCATGGCGCCGGCGGCCATCGACACGGCGATGAAGCCGAGGGCCTCGACCGGCGAGACCTTGAGCTTGTCGATGATCATGAATCCCAGGGTGTAGCCCTGGGCCGTCTGGCAGGTGGCGACGAGAAAGCCGTAGATCAGGAACGGCGCGAGCCGCCTGTCCTTCCACAGGGCCGCGCCGGCGAGGCGGCGGGTCTCGCGCGGGACCGACTCCTCGGGCAGCAGCCGCCAGACCACGATCAGCATGCACAGGGCGATCAGCGAGAAGCTGAACAGCGGCCCGGCCAGCGACACCACCGGCAGGATGAACATCGGCGCGAGGAACGGGCCGACCACCGTGCCGAGGCCGAAGGCCCCGGCGAGGCTGGCCATCATCTGGGTGCGTTCGGACCGCGAGGTGCGCTCGGCGACATAGGCCTGGGTCGCCGGGTTCGAGGCCGAGCCGATCAGGCCGAACAGGGCTCGCGCCAGCAGGAAGACGACGAAGATCACCGGCCAGGGCGCCAGATGGTGCAGCCCGGCCGTGACCACCAGGGCGCAGCAGAGCATCGACACGGCGAATCCGGTCAGACCCAGCATGATCAGCGGCCGGCGACCGCGCTTGTCGGACTCGCGGGCCCAGAACGGCGACATCACCGCCCACAACAGGGCCGACAGGGAAAAGATCGCCGCCATGAAGGCGTCGGGAATGCCGATCTGCCGCCCGATCGCCGGCAGGATCGACATCAGGCCGGTGTTGCCGATGGCCACCACGATGGAGACCGCGAACAGGATGCCGAACGACCGCGGGGCGAGCTTCGGCAGGGTTCGCGTCGGTGAGGTCATGATCGCAGTCTAGGGCGCGTCGAAACCGGCGCGCAACGGCCGCCGCGCACACCGCCCATTAAGCATTAACCCCGATCCTGCCGCCGTTAACCTCGCAGAGCGGCTCTCCTTCATGTTCCAGATCATCGGCATCGTGCTGCTCTTCGGCCTGGTGTTCGGCAGCTACATCATGTCCGGCGGCAAGATGGAGGTCATCCTCCACGCCGTGCCGCACGAGATGATGGCCATCGGCGGCGCCGGCATCGCCTCGTTCCTGATTTCCAACTCGCTGACCGTGGTCAAGGGGGCCATGGGTGGCCTGGGCAAGGCGTTCGCCGGGCCCAAATGGAAGGCCAGTGACTATCGCGACCTGCTGTCGCTGCTGTTCCTGCTGACCAAGACGATGAAGTCCAAGGGCGTCATCGCGCTGGAAAGCCACATCGAGAAGCCCGCCGACAGCGCCATCTTCTCGCGCTTCCCGCGGATCATGAAGGACCACTTCGCCGTCGACTTCATCTGCGACACGCTGCGGATGATGACCATGAACCTGGAGGATCCGCACCAGGTCGAGGACGCGATGGAGAAGCAGCTCGAGAAGCATCACCACGAACACGGCGAACCGGCCCACGCGCTGCAGAACCTCGCCGACGCCCTGCCCGCCCTGGGCATCGTCGCCGCCGTGCTGGGGGTGATCAAGACCATGGGCTCGATCACCGAGCCGCCCGCCGTGCTCGGCGGCATGATCGGCGGCGCCCTCGTCGGCACCTTCCTCGGCGTGTTCCTCGCCTACGGCCTGGTCGGCCCGCTGGCCTCGCGGCTCAAGGCGGTGGTCGATGAGGAGGCCGCCTTCTACCGAATCATCCAGTCGGTGCTGGTGGCGCACCTGCACGGCAACGCCGCCCAGATCTCGGTCGAGATCGGCCGCGGCAACGTCCCGTCCGGGGCCCAGCCGAGCTTCCTCGAACTCGAGGAAGCCCTGTCCAACATACCGAACGAGGCCTGAGGCCTTTCGCCGATCGAAAAAAGTGATCACAGGGGCGTGAAGTCAGGCCTTGCGCTCCGCGCAGAGAGCGGCATAGTCCTCCACTGCGCTCCCCCGATGGGGCGCTTTAAAAACTCCTCACAGGGGACTCCAGGACATGACCTCCGATATGCTCCGTAAGCTTCTCGTCGCCGGCGCCGCCGTCGCCGCCCTCTCCGTCGCCGCCTGCGGCAAGCCCGCTGAAAAGGCCGAAGACGCCGCCGCGACCGCCGACGCCGCCGCCGCCACGGCGACCGAC
>DAORNX010000290.1:0-3862 GCA_035441225.1 Caulobacter sp. | reverse complement strand
CGAACTCGAGCAGGTACTTGGCCACCGTCCAGCCGTCGTTCTCCTCGCCCAGCCGACCCGACTTGGGCACGCGGACATTGTCGAAGAACACCTGGTTGACCTCGTGTTCGCCCGCCAGGGTGATGATCGGCTTCACCTCGATCCCCGGGGTGTCCATTTCCAGCAGCAGGAAGGTGATGCCCTGCTGCGGCTTGCCGCCGGCCCAGGTGCGGACCAGACAGAACATGCGGTTGGCGAAGTGAGCGTGGGTGGTCCAGATCTTCGAGCCGTTGAGCACATAGTGGTCGCCGTCGGACTCGGCCCGCATCTGCAGGCTGGCCAGGTCCGAGCCCGATCCCGGCTCGGAATAGCCCTGGCACCAGTAGTCGTCGCCGGCCAGGATGCGCGGCAGATAGAAGGCCTTCTGCTCGGGCGTGCCGTATTTCATGATGCAGGGGCCGACCATGCGCAGGCCCATCGGCGACAGACCGGGCGCGCCGGCCCGCGTGCATTCGGCCGCGAAGATGTAGCGCTGCATCTCGTTCCAGCCGCAGCCGCCGTATTCGACCGGCCAGCTTGGCGCGACCCAGCCCCTGGCGTGGAGAATTCTTTGCCAGGGAATGGAGAACTGCTTGTCGATGAAGACGCTGGTGACCATCCGGCCGGCCTGGCGCAGGTCGGGCGTCAGGTTTTCGTCGAGAAAGGCGCGGACCTCGTCGCGGAAGGCCAGTTCCTCGGGCGTCAGGTCGAGATTCATGGGTGCTGTTCCATCCCGTTGCGGCAACTGATCAGACTGCCGTCGGTTCGCCTAGACCGGTGGACGCCACGTGACGCAAACTGTTTTCACGAGGATCGACGCCATGGCTTCCGCCCTTCGTGACCGCCTGGACGCCGCGGCCCGCGACTATGTCCAGCCGGCGGGCATGCCGGCCTTCGACTTCGGCGCGCCCGCAGGCGAACCGGCGCTCGCGTCCGCCGACTCTGTGTCCTGGCGGGTGTTCGCCAATCCCGTGGCCCTGTTCATCGGCGGCGTGACGGCGGTGCTGCTGGAGCTGGCCGAGCCGCGCGTCAGATCAGGCGTGTGGGACCACACCAGCTTCCGCACCGATCCCCTGCCGCGCATGAAGCGCACGGGCCTGGCGGCGATGGTCACGGTCTATGGCGCGCGCAGCAAGGCCGAGGCGATGATCGCCGGGATCGGCCGGATGCACGGCCGGGTGACCGGCGTGACCCCGGCCGGCGCGCCCTATCGCGCGGACGACCCGGAGCTGCTGGACTGGGTCCAGGCCACGGCCTCCTATGGATTCATGGAAGCGTACCACCGCTTCGTGCGCCCCCTGACCGGCGCAGAGCGGGACCGGTTCTACGCCGAGTCCGCGCCAGCCGCCCGGCTCTATGGCGCGACCGGCGCCCCGACCTCCGTGGCCGCGCTGGAGACCTGTTTCGAGACCATGCGGCCGAAGCTCGAGCGGTCGGACATCGTTTTCGAGTTCCTCGCCATCATGCATCGCACGGCGATCCTGCCCGGACCGCTGCGGGCGGCCCAGGGGCTGTTCATCCGCGCGGCGGTGGAGCTTCTGCCGGCCTGGACGCGCGAGACCCTTGGCCTGGGCCGGGCGTGGGGCCTGCGTCCATGGGAGGCTGGCCTGGTGCGCGCGGCGGGCGTGATGGCCGAGCGGATGGTCCTGCCGTCGAGCCCGCGCGAACAGGCCCGGAGGCGGCTGGGCCTGGCCGGCTGATCTCGGCTTTTCCTTGCCAGCGAGGGCGACGCAGGCTCCAACCTAGGCCCATGTCCGACGTCCGCGCCTGGCGCGCCGCCCTGGTCCATTGTCTCGACGATCCCGCGCAGGCGGGGGCCGAAGCCTGCGTCCATCACCCCGACGGCCTGCTGCTGGTCGAGGATGGCCATGTGGCGGCCTGCGGCCCCTGGGCCGAGCTCGGCCCGACGCTGGCGGCGGATGTGCCCGTCGAGCGCCTGCCGGGCCGCATCCTGTCGCCCGGCTTTGTCGACACCCACATCCATTTTCCGCAGATCGACATGGTCGCGGCCTTCAGCGGGCAGCTGCTGGACTGGCTGGAGACCCGCACCTTTCCGGCCGAGCGGGCGTTCGCCGACCGGGCCCACGCCGATGCGGCGGCCCGGGCCTTCCTCGACGAACTGCTGCGCAACGGCACGACCACGGCGATGGTGTTCGGCTCGGTTCACCGCGCCGGCGTCGAGGCCCTGTTCGAGGAGGCCCTGGCGCGGAACATGCGGCTGATCGCCGGCAAGTCGCTGATGGACGGCGGCCCGGAGGGCCTGAGGGACACCGTCGAATCGGGCCGCGAAGAGACCGAGGGCCTGATCCGTGACTGGGGCCGTCGCGGCCGGCTCGGTTATGCTGTCACGCCGCGTTTCGCCCTGTCGTCGTCGCCCGCCCAACTGGCCTCGGCCGGCGAGATTGTGCGCCGCCACGATCACGTCTGGATGCAGACGCACCTGGCCGAGAATGCCCGCGAGGTGGAGACCGTCGGACGGACCTTCCCCGAGGCGCGCGACTACCTCGACGTCTATGACCGCTGCGGGCTGGTCACCGGGCGGTCGGTGTTCGGCCACGGCATCCATGTGACCGATCGGTCGCTGCACCGGCTGGCGCAGGCGGGCGCGGCGATCGCCCACTGCCCGACCTCCAACCTGTTCCTCGGCAGCGGCCTCTTCGACCTGGCCCGGGCGCGGGCCCATGGCGTGACGGTGGGCCTGGGCACCGACGTCGGGGCGGGGACCAGCTTCTCCCTTCTGCGCACGGCGGCGTCAGCCTGCGACGCGGCGCAGATGCGCGGGCGACCGCTCGACCCGCTGGCGGCCTTCTACCTGGCCACGCTCGGCGGGGCTCGCGCGCTCCGCCTCGACGACCGCATCGGCAGCTTCGCCGTCGGTCGCGAGGCTGATTTCGTCGCCCTCGACCCGGCCGCCACCCCGTTGCTGGCGCGCCGCCTGGCGGGGGCAAGCGATATCCGCGACATCCTGTTCGCCCTGATGGTGCTCGGCGACGACCGGGTGGTGTCGGACGTCTGGCTGGCCGGCGCCCGGGCCCACGCGCGCGACTAGTCGCCGGGCAGGGCCACGATATGGACGGTGGAGGGGATGAGCACCCCCTCCGCGTTCGGCTTGCCGATCACATGGTAGCCGAACGTGCCGCTGCCGCCGCCATTGTCCTCGACATCGAAGATCAGGGTGCCGTCGGCGCCGACGTTGACCAGTCGGCCCATGATGAAGCCGCCGTCCGAGCCGTTCACCTGCGGGCGGTCGTATTCGATCCAGCCCGCGGCGTTGGCCGCAGGCACCTCGGCCGCCGGGCGGCAGCCCCAGACCTTGATCGACTCGGACTCCGGATTGGCCTCCCAGCCGACGTCGGCGAAGCATTTGGGATCGAAGGTCGGCCCCATCGCCGCGGCCGGCGCCTGCCAGGCCAGAACCGAGAGGGCCGCCCCGGCGGCCAGGGCGAGTGAGATGCGTGTCATGGTCTTGTCCCGATCCGCCGCGGCCCCCGTCGGCGCGGCGGACCGCATGGGACGACCGGACGCCCACGGCGACAACGCCCACCCTACCCGAAATGTGGAACAGGCCGGGCGCGGGCAGCGCCATGGTTCACGACGGTTAAGCCTAATACTTGCCGCACGAGCAGGGTTTACGGACCTTCATTGTATTCGTTGAATATATTTCAAGAGCTGAACTGTAATCCTGATTTCAGTGTCGGGGAGAGCGCCGGGAAATCGGCCGCTCGTTTACGGGGTTCCGCAGAATGCGAGTCGCCACCATCGCCAGTCTCGGCGCGTCCGCCCTCCTGGGTCTGGGCGCCCTGTTCGTGGCCAAGGTCTGGCTGCCGGGCTCATCGCCCGGCGC
>DAORNX010000289.1:1055-3882 GCA_035441225.1 Caulobacter sp. | reverse complement strand
CGCGTCACCGCGCTGGCCGGCCACGCCGCCCGCTTGCCGGAAGCCGAGCGGAAGCGGCTGTCGGCCATCCCCGCGGCAGCCCGTCCGGCCTTGCCGGCGGTTATCGACCGGGACGGCGGCGTGACTTGCCCGATCCTTGCAGAGCGCCCGACGGTCCGCGTCCGCGCGCTCGCACTGGCCCGTTTCGACGCGGCCATGGGGCGGGTAGACAGCGAACCCGCCCCGTGACGAATCGCGCGCGTGGCGAAAACCGCCCGGCCGCCCTATCTTGGGGACGGTAAGAACAGGAAGTCTGATCGAATGAACCTGCGGAACCTGGCCATCTGGGCGGTCGTCGTCATCATCGCCGCCGGCGTCTGGAGCATGGTGGTGCAACGGGGCGGCGCGCCGGGAACGACTCCCGCCGCGGAAGTCCACTATTCCGACCTGCTCAGCCAGGTCGACGGGGGCCAGATCCGGTCGGCTGTCTTCCGCGGCGCGACGGTCGATGTCGTGAGCCAGGACAAGAAGGCCTACACGGTCGTCGTGCCGGCCGACTCCAGCGACCTGGTCAAGCGGATGGAGGCCCGCGGGGTCAACATCGCCTTCAAGACCGGCGAGCGCTCGCTGCTGCTCAACATCCTGATCCAGGCCTTCCCGATCCTGCTGCTGATCGCCGTGTGGATTTTCTTCATGCGCCAGATGCAGGGCGGCGCGCGGGGCGCGATGGGCTTCGGCAAGTCCAAGGCCCGGCTGCTGACCGAGAACAAGAACCGCGTGACCTTCGAGGACGTCGCCGGCGTCGAGGAGGCCAAGGACGACCTGACCGAGATCGTCGACTTCCTCAAGGATCCGGCCAAATTCCAGCGCCTGGGCGGCAAGATTCCCAAGGGCGCGCTGCTGGTCGGCCCTCCGGGCACCGGCAAGACGCTGCTGGCGCGGGCCATCGCCGGCGAAGCCGGCGTGCCCTTCTTCACCATCTCCGGCTCGGACTTCGTGGAGATGTTCGTCGGCGTCGGCGCCAGCCGCGTGCGCGACATGTTCGAACAGGCCAAGAAGAACGCCCCCTGCATCATCTTCATCGACGAGATCGACGCCGTCGGCCGCCACCGTGGCGCGGGCCTCGGCGGCGGGAACGACGAGCGCGAGCAGACCCTCAACCAGCTGCTGGTCGAGATGGACGGCTTCGAGGCCAACGAGGGCATCATCCTGATCGCCGCGACCAACCGTCCCGACGTGCTGGACCCGGCCCTGTTGCGGCCGGGCCGCTTCGACCGCCAGGTCGTGGTGCCCAACCCCGACGTGACCGGCCGCGAGAAGATCCTGCGCGTGCACATGCGCAACGTGCCCCTGGCGGCCGATGTCGACGTGCGCACCCTGGCCCGCGGCACCCCCGGCTTCTCTGGCGCCGATCTGGCCAACCTGGTCAACGAGGCCGCCCTGCTGGCCGCGCGCAAGAACCGCCGCATGGTCACCCACGACGACTTCGAAATGGCCAAGGACAAGGTCATGATGGGCGCCGAGCGCCGCTCGATGGCCATGAACGAGGAAGAGAAGAAGCTGACCGCCTATCACGAGGGCGGCCACGCCCTGGTGGCGATGAGCGTTCCCTGCGCCGACCCGGTGCACAAGGCGACCATCGTGCCGCGCGGCCGCGCGCTCGGCATGGTCATGCAGCTGCCCGAGGGCGATCGCTACTCGATGAAGTACGCCCAGATGACCAGCCGCCTGGCGATCATGATGGCCGGCCGCGTCGCCGAGGAGCTGATCTTCGGCAAGGAGAACATCACCTCCGGCGCCAGCAGCGACATCAAGGCGGCCACGGGCCTGGCCCGGGCGATGGTCACCCAGTGGGGCTATTCCGACAAGCTCGGCACCGTGGCCTATGGCGACAACCAGGAAGAGGTGTTCCTCGGTCATTCGGTGGCCCGCACCCAGAACGTCTCGGAAGAGACGGCCCGGCTGATCGACGGCGAGGTCAAGCGGCTGGTGCAGGAGGGGCTCGACGAGGCGCGCCGCATCCTGACCGAGCGGCTCGACGACCTGCACAAGCTGGCCAAGGCCCTGCTCGAGTTCGAGACGCTCAGCGGCGAGGAAATCGCCAATGTGATGAAGGGCGTCATGCCCAACCGGGACGAGCCGGAGCAGAAGCGCCCCAGCGGGCCCAGCGCCTCGGTGCCCCTGTCGCCCCGCCCCGGCGGCGTGGTGGCGCGGGACGCGGAGTAGGCTTTCCTGCGTCCTTCGACACGCGCTTCGCGCTGCTCAGGATGACGTGCTTCAGGCTACGTCATGGTGAGCAGCCCGGACCTGTTCCGGGCGTGTCGAACCACGCACCCGTCACCAGGACGGCGGTTTGTGCCGCCCCCGATTTCCGTCATCCTGAGGAGCCCCGGACCTGATCCGGGGCGTCTCGAAGGACGCAACACCGTCGTGCCACCCCCTCTCGTCATGGGCATCGTCAACGTCACGCCCGACAGCTTCTCCGACGGCGGGCGTCATCTGGCGCCGGAGAACGCCCTCGTCCATGCGCGCAAGCTGGTCGCCCAGGGCGCCGACATGCTCGACATCGGCGGCGAGTCGACCCGGCCGGGCGCGGCGCCCGTCGATGAGGCGGAGGAGCTGGCGCGGGTGATCCCGCTGATCACCGCGATCCGGGCCGAAAGCGCCGTGCCGATCTCGATCGACACCCTCAAGCCCGCCGTCGCGCGCGCCGCCGTCGCCGCCGGGGCCACGATGTGGAACGACGTCAGCGCCCTGCGCGGACCGGATGCCCCGGCGACGGCCGCCGAACTCGGCTGCGAGGTCGTGCTGATGCACATGCTGGGCGAGCCGCGCACCATGCAGGACG
>DAORNX010000289.1:0-984 GCA_035441225.1 Caulobacter sp. | reverse complement strand
CCCGAGGCGCGCGTGATCCTCGATCCGGGCGTCGGCTTCGGCAAGACGCTTGAGCACAACCTCGCCCTGCTGCGCGCCCTGCCCCGGTTCGTGGCGCTGGGCTTCCCGGTCCTGCTCGGCGCCAGCCGCAAGCGGTTCATCGCGGCCATCGACCCGGCCGCGAAGGATGCCGGCGACCGGCTGGGCGGGTCGCTGGCCGTGGCCCTGGAAGGCGCCAGAGCGGGTGTGGCCGCCGTGCGGGTGCACGACGTGCGGGAGACCCGGCAGGCGCTGGCGGTTCAGGGGGCGGTGGGCGGCTAGACGGGAAGCCGGTGCGTTCCAGGACACGGCCCTTCGGGCCCGCGCAGGATGACGTGCATTGCAGACGTCATGGCGAGCAGCCCGAGTTGCCCCGGGGCGTGTCGAACCAACCACCCTGCCCATCGCGGGCAGGGACCGCTACAACCGCCCCATGCCCTCCCCTGATTCCCATCGTGGCCGCGTCCTGATCATCGCCGGGTCCGACAGCTGCGGCGGGGCCGGGATCCAGGCGGACATCAAGACGGTCACGGCGCTGGGCGGCTACGCGGCCACGGCGATCACCGCCGTCACCGTGCAGAACACCCTCGGCGTCACCGGCGTGCACCCGGTCCCGCTGGACATCATCGAGGCCCAGGCTCGGACCGTTCTCGACGACATCGGCGCCGACGCGATCAAGACCGGCATGCTTGGCGATGTGGCCACGGTCGAACTGGTCGCCCGGGTTCTGGACAGCGCCGCGGGCGTGCCGGCCGTCATCGATCCGGTGATGGTCGCCAAGGGCGGCGCCTCGCTGCTGGAGTCGCGGGCCGTGGCGGCGGTGAAGACCCTGCTGGTCCCGCGCGCGGCCCTCCTGACGCCCAACGCGCCGGAGGCCGAGGCCCTGACCGGGCTGACGGTGGCCACCCCCGATGACCAGCGCCGCGCCGGTGACGCCCTGTTGGCCCTCGGCGCGAACGCCGTGCT
>DAORNX010000288.1:0-3886 GCA_035441225.1 Caulobacter sp. | reverse complement strand
CCTGTCCGGCACACGCGAGACGGCGCTCGAGGCCCTGGCGGCCGAGCTGGGCGGCCGCACCAGCGCGGTGACCGCCAACCTGTCCGACCCGGCCAGTGTCGACGGCCTGCTCGCCGCCGCCGAGGCCGCCTCAGGCCTGCCGATCGACATCCTCGTGGCCAACGCCGGCATCACCCGCGACGGCCTCATGCTGCGGATGAAGGACGAGGACTGGGAGCAGGTCATCAAGGTCAACCTGGAATCCTATTTCCGGCTGTCCCGGGCGGCGCTGAAGGGCATGATGAAGCGGCGCTGGGGCCGGATCATCGGAATCACCTCGGTGGTCGGGGTCACGGGCAACCCGGGCCAGGCCAACTACGCCGCCTCCAAGGCCGGGATGATCGGCTTCTCCAAGGCCCTGGCCCAGGAAGTAGCCAGCCGTAACGTGACGGTGAACACCGTCGCGCCCGGCTTCATCGCCAGTCCGATGACCGATGGCCTCAACGAGGCGCAACGCGAGGCCATTCTTGGGAAAATCCCGGCCGGCCGGCTCGGATCCGGCGAGGACGTGGCCGCGGCCTGCGTCTATCTGGCCAGCGACGAGGGCGCCTACGTCACCGGTCAGACCTTGCACGTGAACGGCGGCATGGCGATGATCTGACAACCGCCACGGTCCGACGGCTGGCCGCTGGCCTCGCCGAAGGGAACATGGTAGCGAAGCCCCCGATTTCCACGACCGCTTCGGCGGCTGGACCACTAAAGACCTAAAGAGGACCAGAACGAATGTCCGACATTCTCGAGCGTGTGCGTAAGATCGTCATCGAACACCTCGACGCCGATCCTGAAAAGGTCACCGAGAAGGCGAGCTTCATCGATGACCTCGGCGCCGACAGCCTCGACAATGTCGAGCTGGTGATGGCCTTTGAGGAAGAATTCGACATCGAGATTCCCGACGACGCCGCCGAACATATCCAGACGGTCGGCGACGCCGTGAAGTTCATCTCGGAAAAAGTCGGCGGTTGATCCGCAGACCCGTTTCCGGTCGATTCACCGCCGCGCGGTGTCGGGGTAACCCGACGCGCGCGGCGGCTTCGTTTTGAGCTGACCCCGGGACCTGCCGGGGTGAAGGAGTTGATCCCATGCGGCGTGTCGTCGTCACTGGCCTTGGCCTCCTGACCCCCCTGGGGCACGGCGTCGAGGCGACCTGGAAGGGCATCCTGGCCGGCAAGTCCGGCGCGGGCCGCATCACGACGTTCGACCCCGAGGACTATGCCTGCCAGGTCGCCTGCGAGATCCCGCGGGTCGACGGTCGCGGCGGCGGCGGGCCGGACGTGGCCGGGTCATTCAATCCCGACGACACCATGGCTCCCAAGGACCAGCGCAAGGTCGACGACTTCATCCTCTACGCCATGGCGGCCGCCGACGAGGCCGTGCGCGACGCCGGCCTGACCGAAGTGGACGAGGAAACCGCGCTGCGCACCGGCGTGATCATCGGCTCGGGCATCGGCGGTCTGGCGACCATCGCCCGCACCGCCCTGGAACTGGCGGAGAAGGGGCCGCGCCGGATCAGCCCGTTCTTCATCCCCTCGGCCCTGATCAATCTGGCCTCCGGCCAGGTCTCGATCCGCTACGGCTTCAAGGGCCCCAACCATTCGGTGGTGACCGCCTGCGCCACGGGGGCCCACGCCATCGGCGACGCGACGCGACTGATCAAGTACGGCGACGCCGACATCATGATCGCCGGCGGCGCCGAGGCCTCGATCTGTCCGATCGGCGTCGCCGGCTTCATCGCCTGCCGCGCCATGGCCACCGACTTCAACGACCGGCCCGAGTCGGCCTCGCGCCCCTATGACAAGGATCGCGGCGGTTTCGTCATGGGCGAGGGCGCCGGCATCCTGGTGCTCGAGGAGTACGAGCACGCCAGGGCCCGGGGCGCGAAGATCTACGCCGAGGTGGTCGGCTACGGCCTGTCGGGCGACGCCTACCATATCACCGCCCCGTCCGAGGACGGCGACGGCGGCTTCCGCGCCATGACGGCGGCGCTGAAGGATTCCGGCCTGCAGGCGTCGGACATCGACTACGTCAACGCCCACGGCACCTCGACCATGGCCGACGGCCTGGAACTCGGCGCGGTCACCCGCCTGCTCGGCGACCACGCGAAGAACGTGGCCATGTCCTCGACCAAGTCGATGATCGGCCACCTGCTCGGCGCGGCCGGCGCGGTCGAGGGTATCTTCTCGATCCTGGCCCTCCGCGACCAGATCGCGCCGCCGACGATCAATCTCGACAATCCGGAGTTCGACACCCTGATCGACCTTGTCCCGCACAAGGCGAAACCGATGGCGATCGACGTGGCGATGTCCAACAGCTTCGGCTTCGGCGGCACGAACGCCTGTGTCATCTTCAAGAAGGCCCCGTGAGCCGGAAAACCGCCCCTTCCCAGGGCCTGCCGCTGATGCGCCGCCTGCTGATCATGGCCTCCAGCGCGTTCGCGACCCTGTTCATCGCCCTGGTCGTGTTCGGGCTGTGGGCGGTGTGGAGCTACCGTGGTCCGGGTCCCGAGACGCGCGACGGGCGACCGGCCACGGTCATGCTGCGCAAGGGCGCGGGGCTGAACGAGATCGCGGCCTCCCTTGAGGGCGCCAGGATCGTCCGGTCGGGTTCGATCTTTCTCGCCGCCGCCCAGCTGACCGGTGCCGCGCGCAGTCTCAAGGCCGGCGAATACGAGTTTCCTTCCGGCGCCCCGATGTCGCGGGTGCTGGACGACATCCGCGCGGGCCGCATCGTGCGTCACCAGGTGACCATTCCCGAGGGGACCACCTCGGAGATGGCCGTCGAGATTCTCAATCGCGAATCGGCTCTCACCGGCGTGGCCCCGACCCCGCCCGAGGGCGCAATCCTGCCCGAGACCTACGATTTTCAGCGGGGCGAGGACCGGGCCGCGGTGCTCCAGCGGATGATGGACGCCCGCGACAGGCTGCTCGCCACCCTCTGGTCGAAGCGCAAGGCGGGCCTGCCGATCAGTACGCCCGAGGAGGCGGTCATCCTTGCCTCGATCGTCGAGAAGGAAACCGGCGTCGCCAGTGAACGGCCGCAGGTAGCCTCCATCTTCGTCAACCGCCTGCGCAAGGGGATGCGGCTGGAGAGCGATCCGACGATCATCTACGGCATCACCAAGGGGCGGCCGCTCGGACGACGCATCCTGCTGTCCGAACTGAAGGCGCCCACACCCTACAACACCTACGCCATCGAGGGCCTGCCGCCGACGCCGATCGCCAATCCGGGGCGGGCGTCGCTGGCCGCCGTGCTGGACCCGCCCGAGACCGACTACCTGTTCTTCGTCGCCGACGGCACGGGCGGCCATGCCTTCGCCGCGACCTACGAGGAGCACCAGCGCAACGTCGAGAAATGGCGCGCCTGGCGCGCGCGGACGGGCAGATAGATGGCGCTGTCCGGCATGACCGGCTTCGCCCGGGTCGAGGGCGCCGAGGGCGCATGGAGCTGGGCGGTCGAGGCCCGCTCGGTCAACGGCCGCAATCTCGAGGTTCGCTTCCGCGGCCCGCCCGGCTTCGACCTGCTCGAGAAGGGCGTGCGCGACGGGGCCCAGGCCCGGTTTCAGCGCGGCCAGATCAACGTCGGCCTGCAGGCCCGGCGTTCGGAATCACCGGTCGCCGTGTCGGTCAATCACGACCAGCTGGACCGTTACCTCGCCACGGTCGATCCGCTGGTCCGGTCGGGGCGCGTCCAGCCGCCGACGGCCGACGGCCTGCTGGCCCTGCGCGGCGTGCTGGAGGCCGTCGACGCCGAGGACGACCCGCAGGTCCGCGCGGCGGTCGAACAGGCCATGGCGAGCACCCTGCTGGCCGCGCTCGACGCCCTGAGGGCCTCGCGACTGGCCGAGGGCGCC
>DAORNX010000287.1:0-3888 GCA_035441225.1 Caulobacter sp. | reverse complement strand
TGGCCGCCTCGGACCTGCTGCTTCGCCGTCGTCCTGGCGCGGCGCCGGCCGCCGCGGGCGATCTGGTCGACAGCCTCGACCTCTAGCCGGCCGCCAGGAACGCCGGGAACAGGACCTCGTTCTCCAGCCACACATGTTCGCGCAGGTCGCGTTCAAGTTCGTGACAGGCTCGGTAGAGGGCCCGCCAGGTCGCGCAGGCGTCGTCCGGCGGCGAGAAATCGGTCGTCAGCACCGCCAGCCGCAACAGCTGTTCGTCGATGTCGCGATGTTCCTCGGTCATCCGGGCGATCGGGAAGCGGACCATCGGATGCTCTGGCGACAGCATCATCGGAAACAGCACCGCTTCCTCCCGGTACTGATGCGACAGGAGGTGGTCGGTCATGACCGCCAGATGGTCCGCGAGCCCGCGCGGGCAGCGAGGATGACTGTAGTGCGTCGCCTCGACGCGCCGGGCCATGGCGATGGCCGCCGGAAGCTGGTCACGGTGGACGTCGTGATATCGCCGGATGATGTGGTCGATCAGCGCCGCCGGGCCGGCTTCGGCCCAGGCTTCCTCCAGGGTGCGGGCCGGCGCGGCGAGGGCTTCGAGGGGCATGTCGCGGTCTCCTTTGCTCCCAGCTTAGTCCGGCGCGCGGCCACGCGCCTTGAAGCGGGCGGCGTCGCCGCTTGACCATTGGCAAGGCGCGGCTTGCCGATCCGGGGCCGCTGCGACAGGGCCAGCGCCCTTTCGCGCGCCGCAGCGAGTCGGGGAGCCTGCCGCCCCTTCTCCCTCACGAGGTTCGTCATGGCGTTCGACACGGCCCTGGCCGGCGAGATCTGGTCCAGCAAATATCGATTCACCCCCCAGGGCGGAGACGCCGAGTCCGCCGTCGAGGACACCTGGCGACGGGTGGCCCGGGCCGTGGCGCGCGCCGAGGATCGCGAGCTTCGTGAACCGGTCGAGGCGGAATTCTATGACGCGCTGCGCGATCATCGCTTCCTGCCGGCTGGCCGCATCATCGCCGGGGCCGGAACGGCGCGGACGGTGACCCTGTTCAACTGTTTCGTCATGGGCCGGATACCCGACAGTCTGGGCGGCATCTTCGAGCATGTCCGGGAGGCCGCCCTGACCCTGCAGCAGGGCGGCGGCGTGGGCATGGACTTCTCCTCGATCCGGCCGGCCGGAGCGTTCGTCTCCGGCGTCGCGGCCGACGCCTCGGGCCCGCTCAGCTTCATGGACGTCTGGGACGCCATGTGCCGCACCATCATGTCGGCCGGACAGCGGCGCGGCGCGATGATGGGCTGCCTGCGCATCGACCATCCCGACATCGAGGCCTTCATCGACGCCAAGCGGGAGCCCGGGCGGCTGCGCAACTTCAACCTTTCGGTGCTGGTCAGCGACGCCTTCATGGCCGCGCTGCAGGCCGGCGCGGACTGGCCGCTGACCTTCGGCGGGCGCGTGCACCGGGTGCTGCCCGCCGCCGAACTGTGGGCGCGGCTGATGCGGGCGACCTACGACTGCGCCGAGCCGGGGGTGATCTTCATCGATCGGGTCAACGCGGCCAACAACCTCGCCCATTGCGAGGAGATCCTGGCCAGCAATCCGTGCGGCGAGCAGATGCTGCCCGCCTACGGCGCCTGCCTGCTGGGCTCGATCAACCTGGCCCGGCTGGTCAGGACCCCGTTCGAGGCCGGCGCGACGATCGACGAGGACGAACTGGGCCGATTGACCCACACCGCCGTGCGGCTGCTCGACAACGTCATCGACATCTCCCGTTTTCCGCTCGAGGCGCAGGCGGCCGAAGCGGTGTCCAAGCGCCGCCTGGGCCTTGGCGTCACCGGCCTGGCCAACGCCCTGGCCTTCTGCGGCCAGCGTTACGGCGACCCGGCGGCGGCCGACCTGACCCGGCGATGGCTTGGCGTGATCAAGCGCGAGGCCTATCGCACCTCCGCCCGGCTGGCGGCCGAGAAGGGCGTCTTCCCGCTCTATGACGCCTCCATGCTCGACCGGCCCAACCTGGCCTCGCTCGATGACGAGACCCGTGAGCTGATTCGCGCGCACGGCCTGCGCAACGGCTGCCTGACCTCGATCGCCCCGACCGGCACGACCTCGATCCTCGCCGGCAACGTCTCGTCCGGCATCGAGCCGGTGTTCGCCTATGCCTACGGCCGCAAGGTCCGCCAGCCGGATGGTACGACGCGCGAGGAGCCGGTCGAGGACTACGCCCTGACGGTGTGGAAGGCGCTGCACGGCGGGGCCCCACCGCCGCCGGAGCTGTTCGTCAGCGCCCAGTCCCTGACGCCGGCCGATCACCTGCGCATGCAGGCGGCGGCCCAGACCATGGTCGACAGCTCGATCTCCAAGACGGTCAACTGCCCCGAGGATATCGTTTTCGACGACTTCTCGGGGATCTACGTCGAAGGCTACCGGCTGGGCTGCAAGGGCCTGACGACCTACCGACCGAACGCGATCACAGGCTCGGTGCTCAGCGTCGCCGCGCCGGCCGCCCCGCCGCCGCCGAGGGTCGCGGAACCGCAGCTGACGCCCCGCCCGGCCGCCCTCGACGGCATGACCTACAAGATCAAATGGCCGGAGAGCGACCACGCCGTCTACGTCACGCTCAACGACACGGTTGACGGCGATGGCCGGCGGCCGTTCGAGATCTTCGTCAACTCGCGCAACATGGACCACTACGCCTGGACCGTGGGCCTGACGCGGATGATCTCGGCCGTGTTCCGCCGGGGCGGAGACGTGTCGTTCGTGGCCGAGGAGCTCAAGGCGGTGTTCGATCCGCGCGGCGGGGCCTGGCTCGACGGGCGCTATGTCCCCTCGCTGCTGGCGGCCATCGGCGGGGTCGTCGAGCAGCATATGACCGGCCTGGCGCCGGTTCTGAGCGACGAGGACAGTGTGATGGCCGCGTCGCCGGAGTCTACGGCCAAACGCCTCGCCTGCTGTCCGCGCTGTGGCGCGGCGGCGCTGGTGCGCAAGGAGGGCTGCGACACCTGTCTCGATTGCGGCCACTCGAAATGCGGCTAGGACCGCCCGCTTGATCGACGACAAGTCGCGGGCGCACGCGGCTCAAGGCGGGCCGGCTCCGGAGGGCCTAAGGGGAGGGGTCCGATCCCGCTCCTGTGAGTCGCCGTCATGCCGTCCGCCGCCGCCCGCCGCCAGTATTCCGGGCCGGCGCTGTTCAGCTTCGGCTTCCGGCCGTTCTTTCTCGGCGCCGCGCTGTGGGCCGTGCTGGCCGTGCCGCTATGGCTGTGGGTCCATCTGGGCGGCCCGGCCGGCGCGACGCCGGTCGATCGCGACTGGCATGTGCATGAGATGCTGTTCGGCTACGTCGGCGGGGTCATCGCCGGCTTCCTGCTGACCGCCGTGCCCAACTGGACGGGCCGTCTGCCGGTGACCGGCGCGCCGCTGGTGTTGCTGTTCGGCCTTTGGCTGGCCGGACGCGTGGCGATGCTCGTGGCGACCGTCCCGCCGGCCGCCGCCATGGTCGACGCCGCCTTCTTGGTGGTGTTCGCGGGCGTGGTCTGGCGTGAGGTGCTGGCCGGCCGCAACTGGCGCAACCTGCCGGTGGCGGTGATGGTCAGCCTGCTGGCCCTGGCCAACCTGACCTTTCACGCCCGTCTGCTGTGGCCGGACCTGGGTCCGCCGGCCGAGCGCGGCGCGATCGCGATGATCGCCCTGCTGATCGCCTTCATCGGCGGTCGGGTCGTTCCGAGCTTCACGCGCAACTGGATGATGCAGGCCAGGCTGACGCCCCTGCCGGCGGCCGAGGACCGTCTCGACCGCCTCGGGGTGATCGTCGCGGCCGCCGGCCTGGCGGCCTGGATCGCCTTCCCCGACCATCCCCTCGCCGGCGTCGGGCTCTGCCTCGGCGGGGCCGCGACTCTGGCGCGGCTGGC
>DAORNX010000286.1:0-3895 GCA_035441225.1 Caulobacter sp. | reverse complement strand
GGCCCGGACGGCCTCGAGGGCCTCGGTGACGCCGCCGGCCGTGCGGACCTCGAAGCCGCGCTGCTCCAGGGCCCGTCCCAGGCGGGTGCGAAGCGCCGCGTCATCGTCGAGCACCAGCAGGCTGCGGTCTTCAAGGGCGGCGATGAGGGTTGCAAGATCGGTCACCAAAACGTCCTCGTCGTCGTTCGCGCGGCAGTTGAAATTCGCGTCATTGTGTCGCAGCGTAAGCGGGGTCTTCAAGTCCTGAATTCTGCGAGAAGGCGTCGTGATCGACTGGCGCCTCGATCGCCTCGCGGCGCCAGCGCGCGGTGATGATCGCGCCGCCCTGCCGCCCGTTGCGGAAATCCACCGTCGCGCCGGTCCGCTCAAGGAGCGTCTTGGCGATAAAGAACCCCAGGCCCATGCCGACATGGCCGCTGCGCATCGCCTCCGCGCCCGGGCGGCTGGTGACATAGGGCTCGCCCAGCTTGACCAGGATGTCGGGGGCGAAACCCGGCCCGTCGTCGCGCACCTCGATCGCGATGGAGCGCGCATCGAAGCGGGCCGTCACCAGAATTTCCGACCGGGCGAAGTCGACCGCGTTCTCGACAAAGGCCGTCAGGGCGTGAAGCACCTCCGCCAGCCGCCAGATGTCGGGAGCTGTCTCGCCATGCGGGCCAGACACGACCGCCTCGACGCGCACATCGGGCCGACGGGCGTGCGGCGCGATCGATTCCTGGACCACCTGCAGCAGGGTCATGCGCTCGTGCACCGCGTCGGCCGCCTCGGGCGCCCGGGTCAGCCGCCGCAGGATGTCGCGACAGCGCTCCGCCTGGGAGATCAGCAGGTCGGCGTCCTCGCGTAGCGATCCCTCGGTATTGCGGGCCATCTCCTTGGCCACGATCGAGATCGTCGCCAGCGGCGTGCCCAGCTCGTGCGCCGCGGCGGCCGCCAGCGCGCCCAGGGCCGACAGCCGCTGTTCCCGCGCCAGCACGGTGTGCGCGGTGTCGAGCGCCAGTTCCATCCGCGCCGCCTCCTGCGCCGCATACCAGGCGTAGGCGGCGGTGGAGATGATGCCCAGGATCCGCGCCAGCACCGCGCCGACCCGGTTGAGCAGCGGCGGCGCATAGGGTTCGGCGAACGGTGACGGCAGGGGCAGGGCCGTGACGGCGAGGAAGACGCTGGCGGCGATCGCCATGGAGGCCAGCAGGACGGCATGGCGAAGCGGCAGGGTCGCCGCCGCCAGGGTCGCCGGGCCGATCAGCAGCAGGGAGAAGGGATTGAGGATGCCGCCCGTCAGATAGAGCAGGCCCGACAGCTGGAGGATGTCGAAGGCGATATGGGCGGCCGCCTCATTGTCCGTGGTCAGCCGCTGCCCGGAGGCGGCGAGGGTCACCAGCACGTTGAGCCAGGCCGACAGGGCGATGACCGCGAAGCAGGCGGCCACGGGCGTCGGCAGCTTCAGGCCATAGGCCACGACCGCCACGGTGACGGTCTGTCCGGCCACCGCGACCCAGCGAAGGTTTGTCAGGGTCCGGACCCGCAGCCGCCCGCGACGCGGCACGCCGGCCGGCCAGAGGGCGTCCCACCCTTGCGCCGCCGGGCGACCGGGCCTATCGAGGCCGGGCTCCTCCTGGATCAAGCCGGCCGGTGACGGGGTCTGCGTCATGTCGCCAGAGTGGTCCCGTTAGCGGCCCAAGGCGAGCCCCGATGGAGAAATCCTTGTCGCGTCAACGTCTGTTGCTGATCGCCGCCTGCGCCCTGGGCCTGGTCCTGCTCGGAGTCATCGCCCTGGGCGCGGGCCTGTTCCGGCCGGCGCCGTCGGCGGCCCTCATCGGCGGCCCGTTCCAGATGGTCAACCAGGACGGCAAGCCGGTCGACGAGAGCCTGCTCAAGGGCAAGTGGAGCGTGGTCTTCTTCGGCTACACCGCCTGCCCCGACATCTGCCCAGGCACCATGCAGGCGCTGCGCGGCGCCGTCGATCTGCTCGGTCCGAAAGGCAAGGATGTGCAGATCGTGTTCGTTTCGGTCGACGCCGGTCGCGACACGCCGGTCCGGCTGCGCGACTGGCTGGATGTCCAGAGCCTGCCGCCCGGGACCGTCGGCCTGACGGGCACGCCGCAGCAGGTGGCCGCCATGGCCCGAACCTATCGCGTGGTCTACGAAATCAAGGGTGAGGGGACCGACTACCTGGTCAATCACTCGACGGCCGCCTACCTGATGACGCCGCGCGGCCGGTTCGACCGGGTGCTCGCCTACGGCCTGACGCCCGAACAGATGGCGGACCAGATCCGCCGGGCCATGCGCGGCGACTAAGCCCTCCAAAAGGGACTGGACTTCGTTAAGGCGCGCCGTGCTATGCTGCGCTGCACAACGAACGAGGTTCGATGCTCTACGCCCTGCACGAGGCAACCTACTACGCCGCATCGCCAATGCGCGCCGCCGCGCGCGCGACCCGCGACTGGTGGTCTTCGCCGCTCAATCCCGCCAGCAACACGTCGTTCGGCCGCAAGCTGTCGGCCGGCGCCGACCTGTACGCCAACGTCACGCGCCGCTACGGCAAGCCCGACTGGATGATCGACGAGATCACCGTCAACGATCACAGGGTCCGGGTCCGCCCGACCGTGGTCTGGGAAAGCCCCTGGTGCCGGCTCGTCCAGTTCGACCGCGACATGGCCGACATGCGCCGGGCCGGCAAGCTCCAGCTCGATCCGGCGGTGCTGATCGTCGCGCCGATGTCGGGCCACTACGCGACCCTGCTGCGCGGCACCGTGGAGGCCTTCGCGCCCGACCACGCGGTGTTCATCACCGACTGGTCGAACGCCCGCGACGTGCCGATGATGGAGGGCCGGTTCGACTTCGACGACTACATCGACCACATCCGGATGATGCTCGAAGCCCTCGGCCACCGGGCGCACGTGGTCGCCGTCTGCCAGCCCGGCCCGCCGGTGCTCGCCGCGGCGGCCCTGATGGCCGAGGACGAAAACCCCTACCGGCCCCGGACCATGACCTTCATGGGTTCGCCGATCGACGCGCGCCTGTCCCCGACCGTGACCAACCGGCTGGCCGAGGAACGGCCGTTCACCTGGTTCCAGTCGAACATGATCTACACCGTGCCGCCGCCTTATCCGGGCGTCGGCCGGCGCGTCTATCCGGGCTTCGTGCAGCTGGCCAGCTTCATGTCGATGAACATGGAGCGACACCAGGAGGCCCACCGTCGCTACTTCGACCATCTGGTCTCGGGCGACGGCGACAGCGCCGACAAGCACCGCGCCTTCTATGACGAATACCTGGCGGTGATGGATCTGACCGAGGAATTCTACCTCCAGACCATCGACAAGGTGTTCCAGTCCTACGCCCTGCCGAAGGGCGAGCTGACCCATCGCGGGCGGCTGGTGCGGCCCGCGGAAATCTCCGACATCGGCCTGATGACGGTCGAGGGCGAACTGGACGACATCTCCGGCATCGGCCAGACCCAGGCGGCCCACGACCTGTGCCCGAACATTCCGGCCGACATGAAGCTGGACCATGTCCAGCAGGGCGTCGGCCACTACGGCGTGTTCAACGGCCGTCGCTTCCGCGAGGAGATCTTTCCCCGGGTGCAGGCCTTCATCCGCCAGTGCGATCCCGATTTCTGAAACGGGCTTTTCGTGACGCGCGGCCCGGCCTAAGCACGGGTTGATGAATCTGTTCGGCCGTTCCACCTTCAGCCATGGCGATCGCATCGTGGCGCACGGCCAGCCGGTGCGCCTGTCGGTCAACGCGCGCGCCCGCCGGATCAGCCTGAGGGTCGACCGGGTCAGGCGCGAGGCGATCGCCACAGCGCCCAGCGCCCGCCGGCTGCCCGAGGCGGTGGCCTTCGCCCGCGAGCGGGCCGACTGGATCGCCGACCAGTTGGCCGACCTGCCCGCCGTCA
>DAORNX010000285.1:0-3898 GCA_035441225.1 Caulobacter sp. | reverse complement strand
GGTCGCGATGACGCCGCGATCGCAGGTCCCGCCGGATGAGCCAGACCTGTCTGACGGCCATGAAGGCCAGCAGGACGCCGTAGGCCGCGCCCGCGGCCCGCCACGCGGCCGGGGACACGCGCGGACCGGCCAGGACGATCAGGGTCATGCCGGCCACGAGCGCGAGCAGGACCCAGGCGAACAGCCAGCTTCGTTTGCGCGGCTTGCGGGTCAGCGGCGAACTTGGGGTGAAGCCCGGTTCCCCGCTCATGCCAGGTCCGCGATCTCCTCGTCGGTCAGATCGCCCGGCACCACGGTGACCGGCAGCTTGCGCGCGCCCCAGTTGACGCCGTCCCGCGCCAGCGAGGCGACCAGCGGGCCCGGGCCCTTGCCGCCGGTCGAGGCGGCCAGGACGAGGATCTTGATGTCGGGGTCATTGGCCACCACCGACCGGATCGCCGACTTGGTGTTCTCGGCATGCTTGATCAGGAACTCGGGGGCCTTGCCGGTGACGGCCACGACCGTCTCGGCCAGCTTCTGCAGGACCATCTCGGCCTCGACCCGCTCCTGCCGCTCCATCTCCTCGCGCACGCCCGACCAGTGTTCGAACACCGCCGGCTCGATGACCCGCAGCAGGCAGACGTGTCCGCCGGTCGACCGCGCCCGCCGGCAGGCGTAGCGCAGCGCCGCCCCCGACTCCGGGCTGTCATCGGCGATGACGAGGAACTTGCGCTGGCTCATCGGAGCGACGGTGGCTGACGATGCGGTCGAGAGCAAGCGGCTCCGTCATTGCGTGGTTCGACACGCACCCTTCGGGCGCTGCTCGCCATGACGTATACAAATGCACGTCATCCTGAGCAGCGCGAAGCGCGTGTCGAAGGACGCAAGGTGATTACCGCCAGAAGCCGACGATCCTCTTGACCTCGTCCAGCGTGGGGGCGGCCACCTCGCGGGCCTTGTCCGCCCCGGCCGCCAGCACGCGGTCGATCTCGGCCGGGTCGGCCATCAGCCGGCGCATGCGGTCGCTGACCGGACCGAGTTTCTCCACCGCAAGGTCGGCCAGGGCCGGTTTGAAGACGCCAAATCCCTTGCCGCCGAACTCGGCCAGCACCTGGGCCCGGGTCAACCCGGCCAGCGCCCCGTAGATGCCGACGAGATTGTCGGCTTCCGGCCGCGCCTTCAGGTCGTCCAGCGACTCGGGCAGGGGCTCGGGATCGGTCTTGGCCTTGCGGATCTTCTGGGCGATGGCGTCGGCGTCGTCGGTCAGGTTGATGCGCGAGTTGTCCGACGGGTCGGACTTGCTCATCTTCGCCGTCCCGTCGCGAAGGCTCATGATCCGCGCGCCCGGCCCCTCGATCAGCCCGTCGGGCAGCGGGAAGAAGCCCGGCCGGTCGAAGTCGTGGTTGAACTTGGCGGCGATGTCGCGGGTCAGTTCGAGGTGCTGCTTCTGATCCTCGCCGACCGGCACATGGGTCGCCTTGTAGACCAGGATGTCGGCCGCCTGGAGCACCGGATAGGTGTAGAGGCCGACCGAGCTGCGCTCCTTGTGCTTGCCGCTCTTCTCCTTGAACTGGGTCATCCGGTCGAGCCAGCCGAGCCGGGCGACGCACTGGAGGATCCAGGCCAGCTCGGCATGGGCGCCGACGGCCGACTGCGGGAAGATGCCGGCCTTCGCCGGATCGACCCCGGCGGCGATGTAGGCCGCGGCGATCTCGCGCGTCTGGGCCGTCAGCTGGGCCGGGTCCTGCCACACCGTGATGGCGTGCAGGTCGACGACGCAGAACAGGCACTCCTGTTCGTGCTGCAGCCGGGCGAACTTCACCAGGGCGCCGAGATAGTTGCCCAGGTGCAGGGCGCCGGACGGCTGGACGCCGGACAGCACGCGTTGCGGTCCGGCATAGGGGGCGGGAGGCTGATCGGTCATGGATCGGTCTTCTTGAATGTCAGGTCGATGGACGCGCGGACAGGTCGCCGCGCGAAGCTCAGCGGGTGTCGATCAGACGCTGCGCCATCGGCGCGGGGTATGTGCCGCGAGGACCATGACGGCCAGATACGGCAGGGCGGCGATCAGGGCAAGTCCGACGGCGGCGCGGCGGCGGCCCCGGGCTTGCGCCGCAGGGCTTCGCGGATCTCGGCCAGGGTGACGCCGCCGCTGCCGAGCAGAAGCAGCGGATAAAGGGCCGCGCCGGCCAGGCAGAGCGCCAGGACGGTGATTTCCTTGGGGCCCAGGCCAATGACCCTGACGCCGGCGAGGGGCGCTTCAAGGCCGGCCCGGAACAGCTGGGCGGCGAACATGGCCGCGCCCAGCAGGCCGCTGGCCATGGCGATGCGGGCCAGTTTGCTCCAGGCGGCCGGTGACGGGGTCCAGTCGCCACGCCGACGCAGGGCATGGACCATCTGGGCGACGTTGAGCCAGGAGGCGAAGGCCGTCGCCGCGGCGATGCCCTCGAAGCCGATGGTGTAGAACAGGACCAGGCCCAGGCCGATGTTGACCCCGACCGAGATCAGGGCGAAGCGCATCGGCGCCCGGGTGTCGTGCCGCGCGAAGAACACCGGCGACAGCACGCGCGCCAGCACGAAGGCCGGCACGCCCCAGCCGTAGTGGAACAGGGCCTTGGCCGTCTCGCTGGCGTCGTAGGGGCTGAACTCGCCGCGCTGGAACAGGCCGTCGATCAGGTAGTGCGGCATGGCCATGAGCACGGCCGCCGCCGGCAGGGTCAGGGCCATGGCGAAGACGATCGCCTGGTCGGTGGTCCTCTGCGCCTCGACCTTGTCGCCCAGGCCGATGGCCCGCGACAGCGACGGCAGCAGGGCCACGCCGATGGCCACCCCGACCAGGCCCAGCGGCAGCTGGTAGAACCGGTCGGCGACCGACAGCCAGGTGCGGGCGCCGTTGACCTGGCTGGCGATGATGCCGGACAGGAAGATGTTGATCTGGGTGACGCTGGCGGCCACCGCGCCCGGGATGGCCACGGCGATCAGGGCCCTGATCTCGGGCGTCAGGCGCGGGATCGTCGGCCGGATCTTCGCCCCCGTGCGTCGCGCGCCCCAGTACAGCAGGCCCGCCTGGACCAGGCCGGCGGCGAAGATCGCCCAGGTTGCCGCATAGGCCGAGCCGATGGCGTCGCGCGGCGGAATCACCGCGATCAGGATCACCGCGTTGAGCACCGTCGGCGCGGCGGCCGACAGGGCGAACCGGCCGCCGGCGTTGAGCACTCCGGACAGCAGGGCGACGATGGCCATGCAGGGCAGGTAGGGCATGCTGATCTGGGTCAGCACCACCGCCAGCCTGTACTTCTCGCTGTTGAAGCCGAACCCCGGGTTGATCGCCAGCATCAGCCACGGCATCGCCAGCTGGAAGGCGACGGTCAGAACCAGGGTGATCGCCGCCAGGGTCGCCAGGGCGTCGGTCGCGAGATTGTCCGCCGCCTCCTGCCCCTCGGCCGCCAGCACCTTGGCGTAGGTCGGCACGAAGGCGGCGGTGAACGCCCCCTCGGCGAAGATGCGCCGGAACAGGTTGGGGAAGGACTGGGCGGTGTTGAAGGCGTCGGCCGCCGGGGTCGAGCTGGCGCCCAGCCGGGCGGTGATGAACAGGTCGCGGGCCAGGCCCATGAAGCGGCTGACCAGGGTCAGGCTGGAAAACACCATCGACGAGCGGATCAGGCCGCCCTTCGCAGGTTTCACGGGTCTGGACGGCTGCTCGACGCTCACCCGGCGTTAGTGCGCTGGCCGGGGGGAACGGTCAAGGAGCGGCGGCGACGTGCGCGGAAACTCCATGGAATCTCGGCCCTCGCCGCGAAACGGGTCGGAAGGACGACTACCGGCCGACGCTGGCCCGCGCCCGCTCGAGCCTCGGCCGGCCGCGCGGGGTCTGGCCGCCGTCCTCGGCCTCGAGCACCTCCATCAGCGCCGCCTTGAG
>DAORNX010000284.1:3578-3902 GCA_035441225.1 Caulobacter sp. | reverse complement strand
TCTCGCGGGCGACCTTCAGCGCGTCGGCCCCGTGCATTTTCGTCAGGTATTCGACTTCGGTGGCGACCTCGCGCCGGAACGTCTCGCCGCCAGACAGGGTCTCGAACATGCTCGTCCTCTATGCCGGTCCGAAGTACTGCTTCCGGACGCGGCGCAAGCCTATGGCGCCGAACGGCGTTACCTGAAAGGGGGGCGGAGGCCGAAAACAGACATGAGTCAGTAACCGCGACGAATTGTCCGGTCCGTGGCCAGATATTGCCTGTTTTGTGACTAACGACCGGGTTCGAACAGCTCGCAACAACAACGCCCGCGAGAGCAACCGGC
>DAORNX010000284.1:0-3564 GCA_035441225.1 Caulobacter sp. | reverse complement strand
CCCCCGCGCCGCATCGTCAGGCGCGACGGCGCGCGTCCCGCAGGATTTCCCGCGCCGCGTTGTGGCCGGGCGCGCCGGTGACGCCGCCGCCGGGATGGGTCCCCGCCCCGCAAAGGTAGAGGCCCTTCAGGGGGCCGCGATAGGCGCCATGCCCCAACACAGGCCGGGCGCTGAACAGCTGGTCCAGGCTCAGCACGCCGTGCATGATGTCGCCATTGACCAGACCGAAGGTGCGCTCGAGGTCGAGCGGACTGTTGATCTGGCGACCGAGCACCGAGGCCTTGAACCCCGGGGCCCATTTGTCGACCGTGTCGATCATCAGGTCGGCGACCTCCTCGCGGTGGTCGTCCCAGCTGCGGCCGCCGGACAGGACCGGCTGCACGTGCTGGCAAAACAGGCTGGCCACGTGCTGGCCGGCCGGGGCCAGACTGTCGTCGACCACCGAAGGGATCAACATCTCGACAATCGGTTCCTTCGACCATCCGTGCTGGCGCGCGTCGGCGTAGGCGCGCTCCATGTAGGCCAGGTCCGGCGCAATGATGATGCCACCGGTCAGGTGATCACCGGGCTCCGGCTTGCAGGTGAATCGTGGCAGCGCGCTCAAGGCCACATTCATGCGGAAGGTGCCGGATCCCGAACGATAGCGGGTGATCCGCTCGTTGAAGTCCGCCGGCAGCAGGGCGGGGTCGATGAGCTTCTGGAACAGCAGCTGGGGGTGAATGTTGGCGACGACCCGCCTGGCGCGGAGCGTTTCACCGGCGTCGGTGACAACGCCCACGGCCCGCCCCTGTTCGGTCAGCACCTCAGCGACCGGGACTCCGGTGCGGATCTCTACGCCCTTTTCGCGACAGGCGGCGGCCATCGCCTGGGTGATCGCGCCCATGCCGCCGACGGCGTGGCCCCAGGCCCCCTTCTCGCCGTTCACCTCCCCGAACACATGGTGCAGCAGGACGTAGGCCGTACCGGGCGTATAGGGACTGGCGAAGGCGCCGACGATGCCGTCGAAGCCCAGCACCGCCTTGATCGGGTCGCTCTCGAACCAGCCGTCCAGCCAGTCGCCGGCCGACTGGGAAAACATCGCCAGCAGGTCGCGCCGGCCGGTGACGTCGAGGTTGGAGATGCGCTTGCCCAGCACGGCGCTCTTGAGCAGCTGCGGGATCGCCTCGGCCAGGCTGCCCTGGGTCATGTTGGGCGGGCTTTGCAGCACCAGTTCGCGCAGCACGTCGGCGATCGCCTCAAGCCGGGCGTTGTAGGCGTCGAGGGCCGCGGCGTCCCTCACCGAGAATTTCGCGACCTCCTCCTTCGTGCGGCCGCCGCCGGTGGCGAGATAGCCGCCGTCGCGGGTGGGCAGGAAGTTGGAGACCTTGCGATTGATCACCTTCAGCCCGTGACGGGGCAGGTCCAGGTCGGCGATGACCCTGGGATTTAGCAGGCTGACCGTGTAGCTGGCCACGGAATTGCGGAAACCGGGGTGGAATTCCTCGGTCACCGCCGCCCCGCCGACCACATCGCGGCGCTCGAGCACGGTGACCTTCAGCCCCGCCCGGGCCAGATAGAAAGCGCAGACGAGGCCGTTGTGACCCCCTCCGATGATGATGGCGTCGGTCATGGGGCCTGCAGGAAGTCGATGATGGCGGGAAAGGCGGCGCGGTCCTGGATCAGGAACATGTGGCCGCCCTCGAACATGCGCAGCTGCGCGCCCGGGATGCGCCCGGCCATGCGCTGCTGGGTCTGTGGAAGCGCGATGCCGTCGTACCGGCCCCCACAGACCAGGGTCGGGGCGGCGATCGACGGCAGCCGGCCCCAGGTATCGTGGTCCTTGCGGGCGAGCAGCTGCAGCTCCGCCCCTATGGCCCGCCGCGGCTCGTGCGCCCAGGGATCGCTGGTCCGCAGGTCAAACATCATCTGGTAGGCCCCGGGATGGTCGGCCTGCCAGGCGGCGTCGTGGCGCGTGTCGGAAATGGGGATCATCTTGCGGGCCTGGTCCGCCGGATCCATGCCGATCAGGGTGTGCAGCGGGTAGGACGCCCCGCCCTCGCCGCCCGGCGAGGTGCAGCAGAGCACCAGCTTGCGGATACGCCCTGGATGCCGGATGGCCAGCTCCTGGGCGACCATGCCGCCGAACGACACGCCGACGACGTTGGCCGAGGCCCAGTCCAGCTCATCGAGCAGGGCGGCGGCGTCATCGGCGTAGTCGGCCATGCTGTAGGGGCCGTCGGGCTTGTCGCTCTGGCCGAGACCGCGCTGGTCCCAGGCGACCATCTCGAAATGACGGGCCAGCGGGCCATCGAGCGGGCCCGGCTTGTTGCGCAGGTCGCCGCCGCTGCCGGAAATGAACAGCAGGGGCTCGCCCTCGCCCTTCCGTTCGACCCACAGATCGAGGCCATTGGCCGTGATGAAGCTCATGGCCTGATCTCTCACGGCGGGGCCGCGGGGGAAAGGGGGCGACGGAAAGTGTCGTTCGCGACACCGCCCAAGGCGCCCGGACGACAAATGGCCCTGAAGACCTTGATGGAATGATGCGCTCCGGACGGGAGTCCTGGTCAAGGACGGCCCCTGCGGGGCCGCCGCTCTGCGGCCGCGAAGCGGTCCTTGAGCAGGTCTCCCTCCGGAGCAAGAATGGCCGTCAAGACATCAGGGCTGGACCGTCGTGTCGACCTGATGGTGCTCAGACCGGCTTGAGCGCCCTCTGCGGCCCATCGGGCAGCCGGACCACGATCCCGTCACCCGGATGGACCTCCCCGCCGGTAATCACCACCCCCATCACCCCCGCCTTGCGCACCGGCTCGCCGTTGGCGCCGCGGCCCTGGCAGGCCCGCATCAGGCCGGTCTGCAGGCCATCCAGCTGGGTGCAGGGGTTGCGCAGGCCGGTGACCTCGACCGCGGCGGCGTGGCCCAGACACAGCACGGCGCCCGCGGGCAGGCCCAGCAGGTCGACGTCGCGGGTGGTGATGTTCTCGCCCATGGCGCCGGGCGTGACCGAATAGCCCTGCGTCAGCAGGTCGTCGAACAGCTCGGCATGGATCAGGTGGACCTGGCGCAGGTTGGGCTGGGCCGGATCGCGGGCCACGCGGGAGCGGTGCCTGACCGTCACGCCTGCATGGACATCGCCCTCGACCCCCAGGCCGGCGACCAGGCGGATAACCCGGTGGTTCAGCTTGCCGAGCCCGTGGCGCTGGCCGCGACTGACGGCAATGACGGTTCCGGACGCTGGGCTCATGCGACAGGCATAGCCCGGAAACGACAAAACCCGCCAGACAGGGGTCCGACGGGTTTGTTGAATTTGGTTGCGGGAGCAGGATTTGAACCTGCGACCTTCAGGTTATGAGCCTGACGAGCTACCGGGCTGCTCCATCCCGCGGCAATCCGGACGTAAGTAATCGTTATGAAGGGTCAAGTGGCGGACATCATCATTCGCATCCCTTCGGCGGACCTGGCGGCGACCTACTCTCCCGCGCCTTGAGACGAAGTACCATTGGCCCTGGGGGACTTAACGACCGAGTTCGGAATGGGATCGGGTGGGGAACCCCCGGCATAGCCACCAGGTCGGCGGAAGGGATGTGA
>DAORNX010000283.1:0-3909 GCA_035441225.1 Caulobacter sp. | reverse complement strand
CAGCGCCAGGCCGAAGCGCAGCGACGTCAGGCGCTGGAGCAGGCCCTGGCCGGCAAGCTGACCGTCGCCGAGGGCGTCGCCTCGGCCCCCGCCGTCCGCGCCCTGGCCCGCCGGCTGGGCGTCGAGACACCGATCAGTGAAGCCGTCGCCGCCATTCTCGCGGGGGAGGTCGGCGTTGACGATGCCATCCTCGGCCTGCTCTCGCGCCCCCTCAAAGCCGAACGTTAGGACAGATCCATGCCGCTCTTCATCGTCCAGTGGAAAGACAGGGTTCCCGAGGGCCCGGCGATCCGCGCCGCCACCCGCGAGGCGCATCTGGCCTGGGCCGCGGCCCAGCCGCTGAAGATCAAGCTGGGCGGGCCGTTCCTCACCGCCGACGAGGGCATGGCCGGCTCGCTGATCATCGTCGAGGCCCCGGACCTCGCCGCCGCGCAGGCCTTCCACGCCGACGATCCCTATACCAGGGCCGGGCTCTACGAGAGCTCCAGCGTCGAGCCCTGGCGGGTCACCATCCCGTGGAAGGACTGAACCCGGCCAGACCGGCCGCCGGCGTCCTGCTCTGCCGGCTCGACGAAATCCCCGATCCCGGCTCGCGGGCATTCCACTTCCGGGAGGACGACAAGCTGTTCCTCGGCTTCGTGGTCCGGCGGGGCGAGCGGCTCTACGGCTTTGTCGACAGCTGCCCGCACACCGGACAGCCCCTGGCCGGTCCCACCGGCCGGTACGCGACGCGCGAGAACGACCTGATCCTCTGCTCCGGCCACGGCGCGCTGTTCAGGATCGGGGACGGGATGTGCACGAGCGGGCCGTGCGAGGGGCAGCGGCTGGCGGTGTGGGCGGTCGAGGTGCGTGAGGGGCAGGTGGTCACGGCTTGAGGGTCCTTCTCCCCTTGCGGGAGAAGGTGGCCCGCGAAGCGGGTCGGAAGAGGGGTTGATGCCCCCATCCGCTTGACCTCCAGAGCCACCGGCAAGACCCCTCATCCGTCAGGCTCCGCCTGACACCTTCTCCCGCAAGGGGAGAAGGGTCTACGGCGCGATCTCCGCCCCGAACGCGGCCAAGTCCTCGATCAGCCCCCTCGCGGCCAGGGCGACCAGCTCGCCGCCCTTTTCCGGCGTCGCCTGGGCCGGGTCCGAGCCCATGCGGCCGTCGGCGTAGCGGGCGCGGAAGTCGAGGGCCTCGCGGATCGGGCCGGTCGGGGCGATCTGCGGCGCGTAGCTGGCGGCCTTGATCGCGTCCGGGTAGGCCCACTGGGTCACGGCGATCTCCGACGGGGTGGCGTGGCTGCCGTGGCCGACCGGAAACTGGCGGCTGGCCAGGCCGTTCACGCCGCTGAGCTCCCACCAGTTCTTGAGCTTGCAGGCGAAGCCGCGCGGTCTGCCGGCGAAGCTGGCCTCGGCGTACAGTTCGCTGAACGCCGCCTCGATGGTGTGCGTGTTGCCGCCGTGGCCATTGAGGAAATAGATCTTCGTGAAGCCATGCCCGGCCAGCGAGCGGCACCAGTCGCCGATCGCCGCCATGAAGGTCGAGGGCCGCAGGCTGATGGTGCCCGGGAAGCCCAGGTGATGCTGGGCCATGCCGATATTGAACGTCGGGGCGACCAGCAGGTCATCGCGGCCCTTCTGGGCCTCGTGGGCGATGATCTCCGGACACATCCAGTCGGTGCCGAGCAGGCCCGTGGGCCCGTGCTGCTCGTTCGAGCCGATCGGCACGACCACGCTGGTCGACCGCTGGAGGAAGGCCTCGATCTCGGGCCAGGTGGATTTGGCGAGCAACATTGGAAAACTCCCGCAGCGGCATCCTTGCGCCGCCGACCGCCATCCGCATACTCGCGCCCAACAAGAAGGCAAGGGAGACGGACGTGAGCGACGGGCAGGTGTTTCCGGTTCCACAGGCCTGGGCCGAGCGCGCCCGCATGGACGCGAAAGCCTACGAGGCCGCCTGCGCCCGGGTGGAGAGCGACCCGGACGGTTTCTGGCGGGAGGTCGCCGGCCGGCTCGACTGGGTCAAGCCGTTCACCGAGGTCAAGGACGTCTCCTGGAACCGCGAGGATTTCCGTATCAGGTGGTTCGCCGACGGGGTGCTGAACGTCTCGGTCAACTGCCTCGATCGCCATCTGCCGACCCGCGCCGACGACGTGGCCTTCATCTGGGAAGGCGACGATCCCGCAGACTCGAAGAAGATCACCTATCGCGAGGCGCACGAGGAAGTGTGCCGCATGGCCAACGTCCTCAAGGCGCATGGCGTGAAGAAGGGCGACCGGATCACGATCTACCTGCCGATGATCCCCGAGGCGGCCTACGCCATGCTGGCCTGTTCACGCATCGGCGCGGTCCACTCCGTGGTCTTTGGCGGCTTCTCCCCCGACAGCCTGGCCGGCCGGATTCTCGATTGCGACAGCCGGGTGGTGATCACCGCCGACGAAGGCGTGCGGGGCGGGCGGATCGTGCCGCTGAAGATGAACGTCGATCTGGCCCTGACCCAGTGCCCGGACGTGGAGACGGTGCTGGTCATCCGCCGCACCGGGGCCAAATGGCTCGAACACAACGGCCGCGATGTGGCCTACGAGCCCGAGCGGGAGCGGGTGTCCAACGTCTGCCCGCCCGAGCCGATGAACGCCGAGGATCCGCTGTTCATCCTCTATACCTCGGGCTCGACCGGCAAGCCCAAGGGGGTGCTGCACACCACGGGCGGCTATCTCGTCTGGGCCAGCTGGACCCACGAACTGGTGTTCGACTACCGGCCCGGCGAGATCTTCTGGTGCACCGCGGACGTGGGCTGGGTCACCGGCCACAGCTACATCGTCTACGGCCCGCTGGCGAACGGTGCGACCAGCCTGATCTTCGAGGGGGTGCCCAACTATCCGACCACCAGCCGTTTCTGGGAGGTTATCGACAAGCATCAGGTGGAGATCTTCTACACCGCCCCCACGGCCTTGCGGGCGCTGATGCGCGAGGGCGAGGAGCCGGTGAAGAAGACCTCGCGCAAGAGCCTGCGCCTGCTCGGCAGCGTCGGCGAGCCGATCAATCCGGAGGCCTGGCTGTGGTACCACCGCGTGGTCGGCGAGGGCCGCTGCCCGATCGTCGACACCTGGTGGCAGACCGAGACGGGCGCCTGCCTGGTCAGCCCCCTGCCCGGCGCCACGCCCCTCAAGCCCGGCTCGGCCAGCAAGCCCCTGCCGGGGGTGAAGCTGCAGCTGGTCGACGCCGAGGGCCTGGTGCTCGAGGGCGCGACCAGCGGCAACCTTTGCCTGACCGACAGCTGGCCGGGCCAGATGCGCACGGTCTATGGCGACCACCAGCGCTTCATCGACACCTATTTCACCACCTATCCCGGCAAGTACTTCACCGGCGACGGCTGCCGGCGCGACGAGGACGGCTACTACTGGATCACCGGCCGGGTCGACGACGTGATCAACGTCTCGGGCCACCGCATGGGCACGGCCGAGATCGAGTCGGCCCTGGTCTCACACCATGATGTGGCCGAAGCCGCCGTGGTCGGCTTCCCGCACGACATCAAGGGCCAGGGCATCTACGCCTATGTCACCCTGAACGCCGACACGACGCCGTCGGAGGAGCTGCGGGCGGCGCTGGTGAAATGGGTCCGCAGAGAGATCGGCCCGTTCGCCGCGCCGGACGCCATCCAGTGGGCCCCCGGTCTGCCCAAGACGCGCTCGGGGAAGATCATGCGCCGCATCCTGCGCAAGGTGGCCGAGAACGATCTGTCGAACCTCGGCGACACCTCGACCCTCGCCGATCCGGCGGTGGTCGACGATCTGGTCGCCAACCGCATCACGCGGTGACGGCATGGCCGCCGGGGCGATCCGCTGGCTGAAGCGCCTCGCCGTCTTCCTGCCGACGGGCCTGGCGCTCGCCGCCGGCGCGGCCCGGGCCGACTGGGCGCCCGACGCCT
>DAORNX010000282.1:0-3928 GCA_035441225.1 Caulobacter sp. | reverse complement strand
GGGCGAACATCATGGCGATGGCGTGCTCGGCGGTGGTGATCGAGTTGCCGAACGGAGTGTTCATCACCACCACGCCCTTGGCGGTGGCGGCCGGGATATCGACATTGTCGACCCCGATGCCGGCGCGGGCGATGACCTGCAGCTTGTGGGCGGCGGCGATCACGTCCTTGTCGAGCTTGGCGCCCGAGCGGATGGCGATGCCGTCGTAGTCGCCGATGACGGCGATCAGTTCGTCCTTGGTCAGGCCGGTCTTGATGTCGAAGTCGACGCCGCGATTCCTGAAGATCTCGACGGCGGCGGGGCTGAGCTTGTCAGCGATGAGAACGCGGGGAGCCATGGGCTGTGTTCCTCTGGAGCGCGGTCGCCGCGTCGCGGTCGTCCCGGCTCAATGCGAAGGGGAGGGGGCGTCCCCGGCCGGGCGGGCCGGGGACGAGGGATCAGGCGGCGGCCAGTTCGGCGGAGACGGACGCGAAGGCCCAGTCGAGCCATGGCGTCAGGGCCTCGAGATCGGCCGTCTCGATCGTGCAGCCGCACCAGATGCGCAGACCCGGCGGGGCGTCGCGGTAGGCACCGACGTCGTAGGCGACGCCTGCCTTCTCGAGCATCGAGGCCAGCCTCTTGGCGACGTCGGCCTGGGCCTCGGCCGGCAGGGCGGCGATGGCCGGATCGGTGACCTTGAGACAGACGCTGGTGTTGGAGCGCGTCTCGGGCGCCTCGGCCAGGAAGTCGACCCACGGCGTGCGGGCGACCCAGGCCTCGATGACCGCGAAGTTGGCGTCGGCCCGCCGGCGCAGTCCGGCCAGTCCGCCCTGGGCGTCGGCCCAGTCCAGCGCGTCGAGATAGTCCTCGACGCAGAGCATCGAGGGGGTGTTGATCGTCGCGCCCTCGAAGATGTCGAGGCTGACCTTGCCGCCCTTGGTCATGCGGAACAGCTTGGGCATCGGCCACGGCGGCGTGTAGCTCTCCATCCGGGCCACGGCGCGCGGCGACAGGATCAGCATCCCGTGCGCGCCCTCGCCGCCGAGCGCCTTCTGCCAGGAGAAGGTCACCACATCGAGTTTCGCCCAGTCGAGGTCCTGGGCGAAGGCGGCGCTGGTCGCGTCGCAGATCACCACGCCCTCGCGGTCGGCGGCGATGAAGTCGGCGTTCGGCACGCGCACGCCGCTGGTGGTGCCGTTCCAGGTGAACACCAGGTCGGCGTCGGGGCGGACGCGCGTCAGGTCCGGCAGCTGGCCATAGGGGGCGTCGAGCACCTCGACGTCGGGCAGCTTCAGCTGCTTGGTGACATCGGTGACCCAGTCCTTGCCGAACGATTCGAAGGCCAGCAGCTGCACGGGCCTGGGGCCCAGCAGCGACCACATCGCCATCTCGACGGCGCCGGTGTCGGAGCCGGGCACGATGCCGACCAGATAGTCGGCCGGCACGCCGAGCACCGCGCGGGTGTGGTCGATCGCCAGCTTCAGCTTCGCCTTGCCGGGCTTGCCGCGATGCGACCGTCCAAGGACGGCGTCTTCGAGGGATTGTGGGGTCCAGCCGGGTCTCTTGGCGCAGGGGCCTGAAGAGAATTCGGGGCGCGCCGGGCGCAAATCCGGCTTCTGCGGAGTCGTGGTCACTGCGATGTCTCCCATCCTTGCAGATGGACTGCGCCCCGTTGGGAGGGCGTGGCCCGCTGTCGAAGAACCCGATTTCGCTGCGTCGCACAAGAGGAGATTTTCTTTTGCCACGGACAGGAAGCGCTGGCGTGTCGCCGCACGCGGCCTTAGGTCCGGGGTCTGGCGGGGGGAACCGGGTGCAGTCTCGAGCGCGCATGGACTGGGTGGTGCTGGGGGTCCTGGTAATCATCTGGGGCTCGGCCTTCGCCGGGCTGAAGATCGCCGTGGGCGGCATCCACCCCTTTTGGGTCTCGGCCATCCGGTTGTGGGTCGCCACCGGGACGCTGTGGATCATCAGCGCCATGCGCGGCGAGCAGCTCCCGCCGGCCGGCATCGGCCGCGACTCGCCCTGGCCGGCCTACGCCATGCTCGGCCTGGTCGGATTCGCCTTGCCGTTCTTCATGTTCTCGACGGCGGCGAAGAGCCTGCCGAGCGCCGTCAACGCCATCTGCAATGGTGGCTCCCCGGTGTTCACCGTGGTGATGGCGCATCTCTTCCTGCAGGACGAGCGGCTGACTCCCCGACGGCTGCTGGGCGTCGGCCTCGGATTCGCCGGGCTGATGGCCCTGGTCTGGCCGCGCCTGTCCTCGGGCGCCTCGCTGGAGGCCGGCGCCCTGGGGCTGGCGATCGGGGCGGCGGTCTTCTACGGCGCGTCCAACATCATGGCCCGCAAGGCGCCACAGGTCAGTTCGCTCACCGGCGGCCTGATGATGTGCCTGACCGGGGCGGTGTTCGCCACGGCGGGCGCGCTGGCGTTGAGCGGCCTCCCGTCGCCGCCGCCGATGGGACCGCTGCTGGTCACCGTGGTGCTCGGCGTCTTCTCCAGTGGCCTGGGCACGGTGGGCTGGGTCTGGCTGATTCAGCGGCGCGGCGCGGTGTTCACCAGCATGACCGTCTATCTGCTGCCGATCTGGGCCATGGTGCTGGGGATCGGGCTGATGGGCGAGCGGCCGGGCTGGAGCGCGTTCGCGGCGCTGGCCCTGATCCTCGCCGGGGTCGGCCTGACCACCGCCCGGCCGAAAGCCGCCGTTCAGGCGGTCTGAGACCCGGTTCTCGACCGGCGGCGCCAGGATATGCCCGTGCCGACGAGAATGCAGATGAGAATGCCGACGGTGATCAGGTTGTTGGCCACGGCGTAGAACCGGTCGTGCTCAAGGTCTCCGACCAGATAGAACGCATGCAGGCTGAATTGACCGGCCTGCAGGAGCATCGCCGATCCCAGCCACAGGCTCGCATAGCGAATGGCGAGTAGCAGGAACCCTGCCGCCATGCCCGCATCGACGATCAGCAGCGACAGGCTCGCGGCCGGCGCAGGAAGACTGGAGTGCGAGAGGAAAACCGCCAGGCCGGCGACCACGATGATCAGCGAGCCGTATCGTTCGGCCTTGTCACCTCTCCACCACGCTAGGGCGCACACCAGCAGCGTGGCGCCCCAGCCGATCAATGGGAGTGGTGAGTGATACATCTCTTGCGCCTCTACACGGAGTTAGAGGCGCAAGAGAGTTAAACTATCGCAACCTTGGCCGGTCAGCTGACCTGGCGAAGGTCCTGATGGTTCTTCGGCTGGTCGGACTCCGGCGGCTTGTCTTCCCAGCCGGCCATCTTCGTGCGCACGCCGATGCGCAGCCGGACGTCGTCGAGTTCCGCGTGCGCCGTGACGATGGCGGTGCGGGCTTCGCCCAGCGCCGCGAGGGCCTCGATAACCTTGGCCGTGGCGGCGTCGCCGACCACCGCGGAGAGTTTGAGGTCCTGACGGGCCTTCACGAACTCCGCCATCAATTCCGCGGTTTCGGTCATCGTCGCGTCGAGCGAACGCTCGGTCGCGAACAGTTTCCTGGCCACGCGTTGGACTACGAATGCTTTTTCCACCTGAACCCTCCATCAACCGGTAGGCGTAATCAAGGTAAACGAAACCTTAATTTCTGGCTAGGTAAATAGATGGTTAAATTGTCGCGGAAGCGAAGCGTTAGGGAGATTGCGCGATAAGGGCCCGCTTAGGGGTGGTTTTCGCGCGGATGAGCCAGCTGACGGACACATCACAGGCCTCGAGCCACGGACCGTTCCAGGCTCGCGTGGCAAGCGTGGCGCTGATCACGACAGTGGCGGTGCTGCTGGCGGCCTGCACCACGTTCATGATCCAGCAGTGGGCGGTCTCACGACAGGAGACCAAGGCGGTCAGCGCAGCGATGAACGCCGTGGTGGCCCAGATCGCCGCCCCGGCCCTGGCCCGCGGCGACGAAGCCGCCGCGCGGCGCGCCGTCGGATCGCTGATCGCC
>DAORNX010000281.1:220-3947 GCA_035441225.1 Caulobacter sp. | reverse complement strand
CGGCAGCGGCACACCGGCGGCGCCCGCTGGATCGCGGCCGTCGTCGTCGGTCAGGGTGAAGAAGACATAGCGCGGATTGAGCCGCATGATCGCGTCAGCCTCCCGGCCGCGATGAGCGGCCAGCCAGGCCCGGATCGCGTCGCCGGAGGTGTCGGAGTCCCTGAGCAGGCCCTTCTCGCGCATGGGCCTGGCGATGCCGGCGAACGGATGTCCGTTGTGGGCCGCGAAGGCGGCGCGGCGGCGCGAACCGTCCGGGAAGGTCAGCACGCCTGAACCCTGGATCTGCAGGAAGAACAGGTCTTCCGGCCGCATCCAGGCGAGCACCCGGCCCACGCCCCTGCGTTCGATCGTGGCGCGATCGGGATAGGGCTCCATGCGGCCGTCCTCCAGCCGTCCGACCAGGGTCTGGCCGGAGGGAGCGCCGGCGTCGATCTCGGACAGGTCGGTGATCACAAGGTCCGCGGGCCGGGCCCGGACCGGCGCGGTGAAGGCGCCGCGTCGCACGGGCGAGGCCTCGTAGACCGGGGCGAAATAGGCGGTCAGCAGGCCACTCTCGGCCAGCGGTTCTGGCCGGAAGTTGGCTTCCAGAAACCGGCGCGCGCCGGCGTCGTCGAGCGGGCCGAGCGCCCTGGCCCTGCGGCAGACCGCGCTCGCCGCGACGTCCCGCGCGACATTGCAGGTCGCCCTGAAGGCTGCCAGGGCCGCGGCGTGATCCTCGGCGTCCCAACCGGGCAACCCCGCGAAACCCGAAGCCTGCGGGGGCGCCGGCGGAACGGCCGGTGTTTCGGCCGCGGGCGGAGGAGCAGGGGGGGAAACGGCGACCAGCGGCGGGCCCGCCTTCGGCGTGGCGCAGCCCGCAAGGGCCAGCGCGCACAGGACGCCGATAGCTCGAAATCGCATTACGCCTCCGCGGCGTCCACGTGAACAAGCGTCCAGTTGGGGTCGCGGCTGTTAAGATTGCGTTCGAATGTCCACAGTTCGGCGGTGCGGCGATCGTCGACCGCCTCACCCTCGGGGCCCTTGGTGCGGGAGCGGAACTCGGACAGGAACCGCACGACGGCGCGGGCCACGCCGCCGTCGACCTCGATGCGCTCGAGATCGGCGCGGGGGGGCTGCAGGAACTCGACCCGCTCGGTGCGACCTTCCGCCTCACGCGTGGCGATGGCGGCCTCGAAACTCTCCGCCACGGCCGGGGCGAGCAGGTTCTTCAGGGTCGCATGGTCGCCGGCGGCGAAGGCGATGACGATCATCTCATAGGCCTGACGGGCGCCGGAGAGGAAATGGGCCACGTCGAACGACGGGTCGCGGGCCCGGACCGCCGCCAGGCCCGACACGTCCACCCGCTCGGCCTCGGGCGCATCGGTGACCGCCGGCCGCTCGCCGTCGGCGGCGGGGCCCGCCGCGGGTAGGTCCTCCGGCTGACGGCCGATGCGGCGGCCGAGCACCGCGTAGAGCTGGTACAGCACGACGGCGGCGAAGAAGGCGAAGATGAGGAGTTCCAGAAATCTCACTTGGGGACCGGGATGGCTGACGTCGTTGATGGGCAATATAGGCGAGGCTGACGCCCGCGTAAGGGGCCCGGCGTTGCGCGGGCTGGGGCTGCGTGATAGCAGCGCGCCTTCATCATGTCCCGCCCGCTGACGAAGGGCGGCCGTCCGAAGATGTCCAGGAACACGATCTCCTCATGAGCGATACGTCCACCACCCCGCCCGCCGAGAACGGCCAGGACATCTCCCAGCCCGGGTTCCGCATTCTCGCCCAGTTCGTTCGCGACCTGTCATTCGAGAACCCCCTGGCGCCGGAATCGCTCCGGTCGGACAGCCAGGGCCTGCAGCCGCAGATCGACATCGGAGTCGAGATGAGCGCGCGCGGCCGTCCCGACGGCCTGTTCGAGGTGGACCTGAAGCTGTCGGCCCAGGCCAAGCGCGGCCCGTCCGTGGCCTTCCATGTCGAGCTGCTCTACGGCGGCCTGTTCCAGGTCACCGGCGTGCCCGACAGCGAGATCGAGGCGGTGCTGATGATCGAATGCCCGCGCTATCTGTTCCCGTTCGCGCGCCGGCTGATCTCGGATGTCACCGCCGAGGGCGGCTTCCCGCCGTTCCAGCTGGACCCGATCGACTTCGCGGGCGTCTATGCCGCGCGCAAGGCGCAGGGCGAAAGCGGCTTCACCGGCGCCGCCTGACGGCTACAGGCCGAATTTCAGCCAGACAGCCTTTTCCTTGAGAGTGCCGTGCACGAACAGCGCGTGCGCCGCCCGCTCGTCTTCCGTTGAGCGGGGCGCGAGCGGCCGGGGGCGCGCGCCATAGGGCGCGGCCAGGGTCGAGGGGCCGATGGTGCGGATGGCGGGAGCGGCATGCAGGTCGAGCGCCCGCTCCTTGCCGCCCTGCAGCTCGAGATAGACCGCGGCCAGCAGCTCGGCGTCGATCAGGGCCCCGTGCTTGTCGCGCGCGGCCAGCGAGATCTTCATCCGCTTACAGAGCGCGTCCAGGGAGTTGTACATCCCGGGAAAGCGCTTCTTGGCCAGGGCCAGGGTGTCGATCCACTGGTGGTCGGGCGTCGGCGCCAGGCCGCAGCGCGACAGCTCGGCGTTGACGAAGCCCCGGTCGAACGGGGCGTTGTGCGCCACGATCGGATCCTCGCCGACGAATTCCAGGAACCGTTCGACGATCTCGGGGAAGCGCGGCTTGCCGTGCAGCGAGGCCAGGCTGATGCCGTGCACCCGCTCGGCGTCCGGATCGATGTCGCGGTCCGGATGGACATACTCGTGGAACGACTTGCCGGTCGGCATGTAGTCGACCACCTCGACACAGGCGATTTCGATCAGCCGGTGGCCGGTGCGGTGGTCGAGGCCCGTGGTCTCGGTGTCGAGGACGATGTGACGCGCCATGGCCTTCTCATTGGCCCGGTTCGTGGATGGCGTCCAGCGGTCCGGCGCGCAGCCGCGTCAGCACGTCGCGGACCTGCCGGCGGGCGTCATCGAGCCCCTTGCTGGTGTCGATGACGAAGTGGGCGCGGGCGCGTTTCTCGGCGTCGGCCGTCTGGCGGGCGAGGATGGCGTCGAGCTTGGCCTCGTCCATGCCGGGCCTGGCAAGCACCCTCTGGCGCTGGATGTCGGCCGGGGCCGAGACCACCACGACGGCGTCCATGCGTTTCTCGCCCCCGGTCTCGAACAACAGCGGGATGTCGAGGACGACGATGTCGGCGCCGTCGGCCACGGCCTTCTGGAAGAAGCCGACGCGGCTTTCACCGACCAGAGGGTGGACAATGGCCTCCAGCCGCCTGAGCTCGTCGGGTTTGCCCACGACACGCTGGCTGAGCAGGGTCCGGTCGACCGCGCCGTCAACGACCACGCCGGGGAAGGCGGCCTCCAGCGGCGCCACGGCCGCCCCGCCGCGGGCATAGAGGGCGTGGACCTCGGCATCGGCGTCATAGACCGGCACGCCCTCGGCCGCGAACATCGCCGCGGTCGTCGATTTGCCCATGCCGATGGAGCCGGTCAGGCCGACGGTGATCATGCGGGGTCTCCTACAGCCCGGAGGGCCAGGGCGCGGACATCGACGTCCGCGGGCGGCGACTGGCCGAAGAAGGCCTCGAAGCTCGGAACCGCCTGGCGGATCAACATCTCGAGCCCATCGACGGTGCGCAGACCCAGAGCGGCCGCACGCCGCAGGAATTCGGTGCGCAGCGGCTTGTAGACCATGTCGAGCACCACGGCCGATCCGGGGGC
>DAORNX010000281.1:0-210 GCA_035441225.1 Caulobacter sp. | reverse complement strand
TCAACCGCGGCGGCGGCCAGGTCGACCTCGGGACCCGGCCCGCCGCCCAGGCCCAGCGAGGTGGCGTTGACAATCAGGTTGGCGTCGGCGAGCGCGCCCTGCCCGGTCATGGCCTGGACGCCAGCGCCGACATCGCTGGCCAGGGCCTCGGCGCGGTCGAGGGTGCGGTTGACGATACGGATCCCCGGCGCGCCGGCGAGGGACAGCGCC
>DAORNX010000280.1:0-3947 GCA_035441225.1 Caulobacter sp. | reverse complement strand
AGCTCAGTCTGCGGCGCCGGGATTGAGGAAGCGGAAACGCCGCGCTCGAGCCGGGCCGACAGGGCCCTGGCCGCCTCGATCCGGTCGGACAGGGTCTCGGCCGCCTCGTCGGTCGCCGCGCGCAGGTCGGCCAGGCCCTGCTCTGCCCGGGCGGCCGCGACGTCGAGGTCGGCCACCGCCCTGGCGAAGCTGTCATGGCTGTCCTTGAGCGCCCTGAGCCGGCGCTCCAGCCGCCAGCCGAAGGCCAGGGCGGCCAGCAGCAGACCGGACAGGACCAGGTTCATGATGATGGCGGCGACGCTCATGTGAGTCTCTTCTGCACGGCCTGCTTGGCGGCCGGCGTCAACGGCGCCTCGCAGCGCACGGCGATGTGGTGGTTGCGACGGCCCATGCGGCCGCGCGTCAGGGGAATGGCGCCGGCCCGCAGTTCGACCAGGCTGTCGGCGGTGGCGTTGAGCATGAAGGTGTCGCCGACCTTGAGGTCGAGCACCTTCGACAGCCCGACCTGCTGCTCGTCGAGCACGGCGCGGACCTCCATCTGGGTGGTCCACAGCTCGGTGGCCAGGTGGCCTTCCCAGATGTTGTCGCGGCCGAACTTCTCGCCCATGAACTGCTGCAGCAGCATTTTGCGGATGGGCTCGAGGGTCGCATAAGGCAGCAGCAGCTCGATGCGGCCGCCGCGGTCTTCCATGTCGATGCGCAGCTTGACCAGGATGGCGGCGTTGGCCGGCCGGGCGATGGCCGCGAAGCGCGGATTGGTCTCCAGCCGGTCGAGCACGAAGTTGACCGGAGTCAGCGGCTCGAAGGCGGCCTTGGCGTCAGCCAGCACGACCTCGACCATGCGCTGCACCAGCACCCGCTCGATGGTGGTGTAGGGCCGGCCCTCGATGCGCATCGCCGCAGTGCCCCGGCGGCCGCCCAGCAGCACGTCGACGATCGAGTAGATCAGGTTGGAATCGACAGTCAGCAGGCCGTAGTTGTCCAGCTCCTCGGCGCGGAACACCGACAGGATCGCCGGCAGCGGGATCGAGTTGAGATAGTCGCCAAAGCGGATCGAGCTGATGTTGTCGAGGCTGACCTCGACGTTGTCGCTGGTGAAGTTGCGCAGGGACGTGGTCATCAGCCGGACCAGCCGGTCGAAGACGATCTCGAGCATCGGCAGACGCTCGTAGGACACCAGGGCCGAGTTGATGATCGCCCGGATGCCCGTGCGTTCGGCGGCGTCGTCATCGCTGAGATCGAAGCCCAGCAGGCTGTCGATCTCGTCCTGGTTCAGGATCCGCTCTGAGCCGATCAGGGTGTCGTCGTGAGCCGGCGCACCCCAGTCGTCGCCGCCGGCCGGCGTGGCGTCGTCGGTCGCCGGCGGCGCGTTCTCCTGGGCCCACTGGGCCATCGCGGCCTGATCTTCGGTCTCGTCAGCCATGCGTTACGCGTCAACCGGGCCGGAGCCTAGTTGATCAGCATCTCCTCGATCAGGACGGCGTTGACCTTGGTGGGGGCGACCACGAGGTTCACCCGGCGGAGGATCTCCATGCGCAGCTGGTAGCTGCCCTGGCTGCCCTGAAGGTCTTCCGGGCGAAGCTCGCGCAGGAAGGTCTGGAACATGTCCTGCAGCCTGGGCATGTTCGGATTGAGCACCTCGACCGCCTCCTCGTCCGGCAGCTCGAAGGTCAGCTTGAGCTTGAGGAAGGTCGGGCGGCCGTCGGCCGTCTGCATGTTCACCACGATGTCGGGCAGGGTGTAGAACACCACGCCTTCGGGGCCCTCCTTGACGGTCGGCGCGCCGGCCTCGGCGGCGCCCCCGCCATGCTCGGCCTTGGGCTTTTTCTTGGGCTTCTTCTCCGGTTTGGCGCCATGTTCCCCGGCGGCCGCCTCGGGCTTGGGCTTGAGGAAGATGAAGGCCCCCGCCCCGCCGCCGCCGAGGACCAGCACCGCGGCGACGCCGCCGATGATCAGCAGCTTCAGCGGCGGCTTCTTCTTGCCGGACGCCGCGCCCTCGCCCTCAACCGCGCCCTCCCCTTCGGGGGCGGCCTCGGCTTCCTTGACCTTGTCCTTGGCCACGCGCGCGGCTCCTTAGAATCCCTGCCTCCTCCTCAATGGTTCACGTTGGTTAAGGATCGGTTTTGAAGGGCGGTCGAATACGCCCGGCAAGAACCGCCGGGTGGCCGGCGTTAACCACTCTCCCTTCTGAAATCATTGGCCTTTTCGACTGGCCCGAAGGTTGCAGGGCGGCAAGGGTCGCAATCGGCGACGATTTCGCCCGGGGAGGCCCGTCTTGGACAACGCGATGTACGTCGCCCTGTCGCGCCAGATGACCCTGCGCCGCGAGCTGGACATCGTCGCCAACAACATCGCCAACGTCGACACGACCGGCTTCAAGGTCGAGGGCACGATGGTCAAGACCGACCCCGCCACCGGGGCGCAGATGGTCGACGGCCCGGCCAGCCTGAAATTCGTCATCGACGACGGCGTGACCCGCGACTTCACCCAGGGCGCGCTGCGCCAGACCAACGGCCCGCTGGACGTGGCCATTGAGGGCCAGGGCTTCTTCAAGGTCCAGACAGCGGCCGGCGAGCGCTACACCCGCGACGGCCGGTTCACCCTCAGCCCCGAAGGCAAGGTCACGACCCAGGCCGGCGATCCGGTGGTCGGCGAAAGCGGCGAGATCACCGTCAATCCGGAACTGGGCCCGATCAGCATCGCCGCCGACGGCACGGTCAGCCAGGGGGCCGAGCGCATCGGCAAGCTCGACGTGGTCACCTTCGACGACCTGTCGGGCCTGTCGAAGACCGGCGACAACCTGTTTCGCAACACCTCCAACCTGCAGCCCCAGCCGTCGACCGCCGCGCGGGTCCGCCAGGGCATGCTGGAGGGCAGCAACGTCAATTCGATCCTGCAGGTCACCCGCCTGATCGAAATCAGCCGCGCCTACGAGAGCATGGCCCGGACCATCGAGAATTCCGCCGAACTGTCCCGCCGCTCCGTCGAGCGGCTGGGGCGCGTCGCTTGAGGGAGTAACGCCTGATGCAGGCTCTACGCACCGCCGCCACCGGCATGGCCGCCCAGCAGCTGAACGTCGAGGTCATCTCGAACAACATCGCCAACATGAACACCGTTGGCTTCAAGCGTCAGCGGGCGGAATTCCAGGACCTGCTCTACCAGTCGATCGAGCGGGCCGGCGCGCAGTCGTCCGACCAGGGCACGGTGGTCCCGACCGGGGTGCAGATCGGCGGCGGGGTCAAGGCCGGCAGCGTCTACCGCATCACCGGCCAGGGCTCGATGACCAACACCACCAACACCTACGACCTGGGCATCCAGGGACGGGGCTATCTGCAGGTGCTGCTGCCGTCGGGCGAGACCGCCTACACCCGCGCCGGCAATCTGTCGCTCAACGACCAGGGCCAACTGGTGACCGAGGACGGCTACCAGATCCAGCCGTCGATCACGATCCCGCAGGACGCCGTCGACGTGACCATCTCCAAGACCGGGCAGGTCCAGGTGACCAAGTCCGGCGCGGCCGCGCCGGAAGTGGCCGGGCAGATCGAGCTGGCCACCTTCGTCAACGAGGCCGGCCTCGAGGCCATGGGCGATAACCTCTACATGGAGAGCGGGGCCTCCGGCCCGGCGACCACCGGCGCGCCCGGCTCGACCGGCTTCGGCCAGCTTCTGCAGGGCTATACCGAAGCCTCGAACGTTGACGCCGTCAGCGAAATCACCGCCCTAATCGTCGCCCAGCGGGCCTACGAGATGAACTCCAAGGTCATCTCCACCGCCGACGAGATGCTGCAGGCGGCCAACCAGGTGAAGTCGTAGGATGCGCCGCGCCCTCCTGACCGCCCTGTGCGGGGCGCTGATCGCCACGCCGGCGCTGGCCGGGCCGGTCAGCTTGAAGGCCGACGTCGCCGACGCCGACGGCCGGGTAACCCTGGGCGACCTGTTCGACGGGG
>DAORNX010000279.1:569-3970 GCA_035441225.1 Caulobacter sp. | reverse complement strand
CTGCGGAATATCGCCGTCGCCCTCGGCAACGCGGCGCCCTCGCCCGCCGCGCGGGCCAGGGCCAGCCGCGCGCCGCGCAGCATCAACCCGCCGGCCGCCGCTGAAAGGGCCGCTGCGGCGATCCAGAATGCGAACATGGCGGCGTGTTAGCGGATCATTCGCCGCCGCGCGAGGATTTGGATCAAGGCGCCGCCGCGTTACGCCGCCGCAGCCCTCCGGCGCACGATGGCGGCGCTGCTGTCGTCCCGCGCCAGGGCCAGGAGATTGGCGGCCACACCGAGGAATTCCCGGGCGCGCTCGGCGTCATCGAGTTCGCCGGCCCGCAACTGCTCAAGCAGGTCCTCGACATATTGGTCGATGCGTTTTCCAAGGGTTTCCAGCACCTTGGTCCGCAAGGCGCCGAAGCCGCCATCGGGCGCGCAGGGGCGCACGGCGTCGGCGAACGACAGCAGGCCCATGGCCCAGTTGATCGCCGGCTCGTCTGGCGGATCGCTGAGCTTCGGCGCGGTGCGAATCAGCTTCGCGCTGTAGCGCAGCTTCTGAACCGGCAGGGCGTGCGCTGCCGCCTCGTCGATCTCCCTCAGCCGCGCCTCGACGGCGGCGGCAAGGGACTGCTTCAGCTTCGTCAGCCGCTGTCCCCACGGTCCCTCGCGCGACAGCTGGACCGATTGCTCCAGCTCCGCCACGGCATCGAGGGCCCGCTGCACGGCCGCCCCGGCCTCCCGGCCGGCCGCCACGCCCGACCCGGGCTTCATGCCCCGCAGGCGGTCAAGCTGGCCTTCGACTTCGCCAAGCGCGCGCTCGCCGAACCGGGCCAGTTCAGAGCCGGCCATGTAGCGCTCGCCGGGATGGTCCATCACCGCCGAAATGACCCTCAGGATCATCGCCGGCTGCCTGAGGTGGGCGGCCAGCATCTCGAACAGCAGCGGCCCGGCGCCCTCGGCCAGGGCAGTCGCGTCCCGGTAGGCCAGCCGCGCGGTCGCCTTGCGTTCATCGGTCATCCGCTGAACCCAGTCGCCGAGGCGCTGGAGGATGGGTCGCACGATCGGCGCCATCCGCAGGCAGAGCGCGATCTCGGCCGCGCCCCCGGGCCGGACGGCGTCACAGGCGGCGGCGGCGGCGGCGTAGGAATCCGAGGCGCCGGTGGCGAGTCCCTCGGCGGCCAGTTCGCACAGCTGGTCGAAGACCTCGGGCGACGCCTCGTCGGGATCCAGGTAGTGGCAGGCGTCCGCCGCGGCCCGCATGAGGTCGGGCGCTTCCTCGTCGAGGGCGGTCCAGAGGAGCTTCAGCGCCGATCGGGGATAGGCCGGGCGTCCATCGGACGACGATCCGAACAGCGGGGCGACCGGGGCAAGCACGGTGAACCGCAGCGCCCGTTCGGCGGCTTCGGCCTCGACCATGGCGCCGATGGCGGCCAGGGGACCGGTTACGCCGTCGGCGCTGATCGCATGCTCCAGGGTGCGGACAAGCTCGTCCGGCGAGGCCGAAACCAGCGTCCTGAGCATCTCGATCTTCTGGGGAGAGAGTTCGCCCATCAGCCCTGCCACCAGGTTCATTCAAGAACCCGGGCTTACCGTCACTGATTTGGGTTAACAGTTCCCGAAATGGTTGTTTCAGGTTTCGGCGCGCGGCAGCGACAGCTCGACCTTCAATCCGCCCATGCTCGAATCGCCGAGAATCAGGGCGCCGCCATAGGCGCGGGCCAGTTCGTCGACGATCGCCAGACCGAGACCGGAACCGGGCGCGCTCTCGTCCAGACGCGCCCCGCGCTTGAGCACCTCCTCCCGACGGTCGGCTGGCAGGCCGGGGCCGTCGTCCTCCACGGTGATCGCCAGCCGCTCGGGTGACAGCGCGACGGCGGCGACCCGGACCCGCCCCTTCGACCACTTGCCGGCGTTTTCCATGATGTTGCCGGCCATCTCCTGCAGGTCCTGCCGCTCGCCGCGGAAGCACAGGTCGTCCGGACAGCGCCAGTCGATCTCGACGCCCTTGTCGAGGAAGATCCGTTCGAGGGTCACGGCCAGTTCGTCGATCACGGGCTCGACCAGGGTCCGTTCGCCGTGGGTCTGGGACCGGGCCGCGGCCCGCGCCCGGCGCAGATGGTGCTCGACGTGCCCCCGCATGGCCTCGGCCTGCCGCGAGACGACCTCGGATAGCTGACCCGGCTGCTGCTGCGCCTCGGTCAGCATGACCGAGATTGGCGTCTTCAGGGCATGGGCCAGGTTGCCGACGTGGGTCCGCTGCCGTTCGACGACATCCTGGTTGTGCGCCACCAGGGCGTTCAGCTCGGTGGCCAGCGGCTCGAGCTCGGACGGGTACTGGCCGACGATGCGTTCGATCTTGCCCTTGCGGACATCGGCGACCTCGCCGCGCAGCCGGAACAGCGGCTGCAGGCCGACCCGCACCTGGATGAACACGGCCGCCAGGATGCCGGCGCCCATGAGCACCAGCGCCCCCGCGGTCAGGGCGGCGAACCGCCGGGCCTCCCGGTCGACCGGCGATCGGTCCTCGGCGGCCATCAGGATCACGGGCGCCGCCCGCCCGGCCAGCTTGACCTGCATGGCGGTGGCCCGCAGCGGCTGATCGAGCGGGCCATCGGCGCCGTAGAACACCTGCACCGCGGGGGTCGCGGCGATCTGCTTCACGACATCCCCGGGAATGCTCAGCTCGCGGTCGAACAGGGATCGCGACGGCACGATGACCTTGATGGTGTTGTTCGGTCCGGGCTCGGCGATCTGCCAGTAGCGGCCGGAATAGACCCGCAGCGCACGGGCGTCGGTCAGGGCCGGGGCGATCACCCGGCCGTCCTCGACGCTGACGCCGGCGTTGAGCCCCTCGATCAGGTCGACCAGCCCCAGGTCGAACCGGCTCAGGGCGGCCTGCTGGAAGAAGGCGGTCAGGGACAGGCCGGTCACGATCAGGACGGCCAGGCTCCAGCCGGCGGCCAGCAACACCAGCCGTCCGACCAGCGAACGGCGGCCCATGCCGGGCAGCTTCACTCGGTGGGCTCTCCGGGCAGCGGCGTCAGCCGGTAGCCCAGTCCCCGGACGGTCTCGATGCGATCGGGCCCGATCTTCTTGCGCACCCGACCGATGAACACCTCGATGGTGTTCGAGTCGCGGTCGAAGTCCTGGTCGTACAGGTGCTCGACCAGCTCGGTCCGGCTGATCACCCGGCCCTGGTGCATGATCATGTAGTGCAGCAGGCGGTATTCCAGCGACGTCAGCCGGAGGGGCTCGCCGTTGACGCTGGCCCGGGCCGAACGGGGGTCGAGGCGCAGGCCGCCGCAGCTCAGGTTGGGCGTCGCATGGCCGGCCGACCGCCGCAGCAGCGCCCGCAGCCGCGCCAGCAGTTCCTCGGTGTGGAAGGGCTTGGTCAGGTAGTCGTCGGCCCCGGCGTCG
>DAORNX010000279.1:0-461 GCA_035441225.1 Caulobacter sp. | reverse complement strand
CTTGGGCAGGCCCAGGTCGAGGATCACCGCGTCATAGGGCTCGCCCTCGCCCAGATAATGGGCCTCCTCGCCGTCGGCGGCGTGATCCACGGCGTAGCCGGCGTCGCCAAGGGCCAGCTTCAGCTGCCGCGACAGGTCGGGATCATCCTCGACGAGCAGGATGCGCATGGGGCCCTCAATGTCTGCCGATGATCGCGCCCGAGCGGGCGTCGACGATGAAGTCGATTCGTTGTCCGTTGGCCGCCTGCCAGCGCACGCGGTAGATCGGCCGCCCGCCCTGGTCCTCGAGACCGGCGTCGAGCAGCCGCCCCGGAGTCGAGCGGGCGATGTTGCGGATCACGCTTTCAAGCGGCACCAGCCGGCCGCCGCGCACGCCCTCGCGGGCGTCGTCCTCGCGGGGCGCCCAGCCGTCGCCGAGGGAATTGCCGCCACGCCGGCCGGGCATCGGACGGTCTCCGCCC
>DAORNX010000278.1:0-3971 GCA_035441225.1 Caulobacter sp. | reverse complement strand
CGGAACCAGCCGAGGGCCGCGCTGTAGTCGAGCGCCACGCCGGCGCCCCTGGAGTAGGCGCAGCCGAGCTCGTTCATGGCCTCCGCCTTGCCCCGCGCGGCCGACTTCCGGAACCAGTAGAGGGCCTTCTTCAGGTCCTTCGGCGTCCCCTCGCCGTCGCGGTAGACCATGGCCAGGTCGTACATCGCCTCGGCGTCGCCATGGGCCGCGGTCCGGCGCAGGGCGACGAGGTCGTCATCGGCCGGGGTGGTCGGGGCCGGGGAACCGGCGACCGGGTTGTCGAGCCGCCCGCTCTCGGCCGCCATGACCGGCGCGGCGAACAGGAAACCCGCCAGAACAGCGGGAACACACCACCAGAGACGCATTATGGAGCCCCTTGATCCCCGCGGCAGTGGAACGCGAGGCGGCGCGGCCCGTCAAGTCCGCCGACCGCCGAAACAGAAAGGGAACATTGACGCCGGGCCGCCGGGATGGTCGGTTGCGTCGATGACCCTGTCCCGCGCCACGACGCCGCCGCTGCTGACCGCCCACTGGCGCCCGGCGGTCGCGGCCATTGTCGGGGTTGGGGCTGGCCTGACGGCGGCAGGCCTGCCGCTGCTTGACCGCCACCCGCTGCTGATCGGCTGGGATGCGGGGGCCCTGACCTACATCGCCCTGCTCTGGGGCCTGTTCCTGACAGCCGACGAGAAGGCCATCCGCGACCGGGCCGGGCGACAGGACGACGGGGCCGGGATCGTCATGCTGGTGGTCATGGCGGCCATCGGGGCCAGCCTGGGCGGGATCGTCATGGCCCTGCTGAACCCTGACCCCGACCACAGGGCGGTGACGCCGATCCTCGTGGCCGCGACCCTGGCGCTCGGCTGGGGTCTCATGCACTCGGTGTTCGTGCCGCACTACGCCCATCGCCATTTCGCGGCCGTCGCGCGGAACAAGGACGCCGGCGTCGGCTTTCCGGGCGAGCCGCCGCGCAGCTATCTCGATTTCGCCTACATGGCCTTCACCATCGGGGCGACCTTCCAGGTGTCGGACAACACGGTCGGCAGCACGCGGCTGCGCAACCTGGTCACGGCTCATGCCCTGGCCGCCTATGTCTACAACACCGCCATCCTGACCGTGGGCATCAGCCTGCTGGCGAACGCGGTCAGTTCCTGATCGCCATGGACGGCGCCCTGTCCCCGCTGCTGCCGCCCCGGTTCGGCGACTGGTTCGCCAGTCGGGGGTGGGCCGTGCGCGAGCACCAGCTGGCGATGATCGACCGGGCCCGGGCCGGACGCGACGCCCTGCTGATCGCCCCGACCGGCGGCGGCAAGACCCTGGCCGGCTTCCTGCCCAGCCTGATCGAGCTCAGCGAACGGCCGCCGGCCAATGGTCCGCGCGGCATCCACACCCTGTATCTCTCCCCGCTGAAGGCCCTGGCCGTGGATGTCGAGCGCAACCTGCTCAGCCCGATCACCGAGATGGGCCTGGACATCGTCGCCGAGTCCCGCACCGGCGACACCGGCGTCTCGCGCAAGCAGCGGCAGAAGGTCCGGCCGCCGGACATGCTGCTGACCACGCCGGAGCAGCTGGCCCTGCTGCTGGCCTGGGAGGGTGCGCGGGGGCTGTTCGAGGACCTCCGCTGCGTGATCATCGACGAGATCCACACCCTGTGGCCGTCCAAGCGCGGCGACCTGCTGGCGCTGGGGCTGAGCCGGCTGCAGGCGCTGGCGCCGCGCATGCGGCGGGTCGGGCTGTCGGCCACGGTGGACGATCCGGACCTGATCCGCGAGTGGCTTTCCAGCCACCAACAACCGATCGCTCCCGCGGAGGCGGGAGCCCAAGCCATGCCGGCGGGTTTCCCGACCTACGGCTTGGGTCCCCGCCTTCGCGGGGACAATCGGGTTGACCTGGTCCGTGGCCCGCCTGGCCCCTCCCCCGTGGTCGACGTGCTGATCGCCGAGGGCGGCGTCCCCTGGGCCGGTCACACGGCGCAGCACGCGATGGGGCAGGTCTACGAGATCATCAAGCGGCATCGAACCACGCTGATCTTCGTCAACACCCGCTTCCAGGCCGAGTTCGCCTTCCAGGAACTGTGGAAGCTGAACGACGACAGCCTGCCGATCGCGCTGCACCACGGCAGCCTGGCGGCCGAGCAGCGGCGGCGGGTCGAGGCGGCCATGGCGCGCGGCGAACTGAGGGCCGTTGTCTGCACCTCGACCCTGGACCTGGGCATCGACTGGGGCGACGTCGACCTGGTCATCCAGCTGGCCGCCCCGAAGGGGGCCGCTCGCATGGTCCAGCGCATCGGCCGGGCCAACCACCGGCTGGACGAGCCGTCGAAGGCGCTGTTCGTGCCGGCCAACCGCTTCGAGGTGCTCGAATGCCAGGCGGCCATCGAGGCCATCGCCGAGAACGCGCTCGACGGCGACCCGCCGCGCACCGGGGCCCTCGACGTGCTGGCGCAGCATGTCATGGGCTGCGCCTGTTCCGAGCCCTTCGACCTGCTGGCCCTGTATGACGAGGTGCGCGGCGCCGGCCCCTATCGCGACCTGGCCTGGGAGGACTTCGAGGCGGTCGTCGAGTTCGTCTCGACCGGCGGCTACGCCCTGAAGACCTATGACCGGTTCCGCCGCATCGTCAGGAACCAGGACGGCCTGTGGACCGCCCGCAACGCCGAGACCGTGCGCCGCCATCGCATGAACGTCGGGGCGATCGTCTCGCCGGCCATGCTCAGCGTGCGGCTGACCGGCCGTGGCGGCCGGCCCGGACGCAAGCTGGGCGAGATGGAGGAGGGCTTCCTCGAGATGCTGTCGCCCGGCGACACCTTCATCTTCGGCGGTCAGGTCTGGCGGCTGCACGCGGTGACCGGCGTCGACGTGCTGGTCACGCCCGCCCCGCACGTCGACCCGAAGATGCCCAGCTGGGGCAGCAGCAAGTTCGCCATCTCGACCTTCCTGGCCGGCAAGGTGCGGCGGATGATGAGCGACGACACCAGCTGGCACGCGTTTCCCGACGAGGTGCGCGAGTGGCTGGAGGCCCAGCGGCTCCATTCCGCCCTGCCCCGGCCCGACGAGATGCTGGTCGAGACCTTTCCGCAGGGCAAGCGTCACTTCCTGACCTGTTATCCGTTCGACGGGCGGCATGCGCACACGACCCTGGCCATGCTGCTGACGCGCCGACTGGACCGGCTGGGCATCGGGCCGCTGGGGTTCGTCTGCAACGACTATTCGATGGCCATCTGGTCGCTGCGGCCGATGGACGGGCTCGATCTGGACGCCCTGTTCGAGGAGGACATGCTCGGCGACGACCTCGAGGCCTGGCTGGACGAGAGCTTCCTGATGAAGCGGGCGTTCAAGGGCGTGGCGCTGATCTCGGGCCTGATCGAGCGACGCATGCCGGGGCACGAGAAGTCGGGCCGGCAGGTGACCTTCTCCACCGACCTGATCTATGACGTGCTGCGTCGCCACCAGCCCGACCACCTGCTGCTGCGCTGCGCCCGGTCGGACGCGGCGACCGGGCTGGTCGAGGTCGGCCGGGTGGCGCAGATGCTGGGTCGTATCAGGGGTCATATCCGTCACATGAGTCTGGGCCATGTCTCGCCGTTCGCCGTGCCGATGTTCATGGAGCTGGGCCGCGAGCGCGCGCCCGGCGGGGCGAGCGAGATGATGCTGGCCGAGGCGGCCGAAGCGCTGATCGCGGAGGCGATGGGATGAGGATCGCGCGTCCTTCGACACGGTCCTACGGGCCTGCTCAGGATGACGTGCAAGGGTGTACGTCATGGTGAGCAGCGCGCAGCGCGTGTCGAACCACGCACCGTGCCCCGGCTTCGCCGCCTCCCCCTGCGGCGGGCTGGCCATGGCGATCAACGGCGAGCCGGCCGTCCTGCGCGCGTCCGGCGCGATGTGGTTGCCGGCCTGGCGGGCGCTGGTCGTCGCCGACCTGCATTTCGAGAAGGGCTCGGCCTACGCCCGGCGCGGCCAGCTGCTGCCGCC
>DAORNX010000277.1:0-3973 GCA_035441225.1 Caulobacter sp. | reverse complement strand
CACCGGCAGCTTCGGAACATGCAGGAGGTTGAACACCGCCCCCACCGCGCAGCCCCACAGCACCGGGTTCTGCGCCAGGCCGCGCGCGGCCATGCGCCAGCCGCCGCCCTGGCCCTCGCCCCAGCGGCTCATGACCAGCACGCAGATGACGTTGATGGCCGGGATCAGGGCCCCCATGATCATCGCCGCCAGTCCAGCGCCCGCCTTGCCGAAGACCAGCGCCGCCAGCGGCAGGAAGACGAAGGTGTTCCACCGCAGGGCGCCCTGGAACACGCTGGTGTAGCTGGCGTCGGGCAGGCGGATCAGAGGCCTGGCCAGCAGCACGGCCAGCGCCACCGCGGCCATGCCGCCGACCGCCCCGATCGCCAGCGGCCCGGCCGACAGGCTGCCGAAGTCGGCCTTCCACACCGCCGGCATCAGGAAGCCCGGGTAAAAGACGAAATAGGTGATCCGCTCGATCGGCGGCCAGCTGACCTCGGGAATGAACCTCGAGGCCTTCAGCCCCCAGCCCAGGGCGATCATGGCGAAGACGGGCAGGACCCCGAGGAGGATGGCGCTCATTGACGAAGCCGGACCTTGAATGCGTGGTTCGACACGCGCTGCTCACCATGACGTGCGCCGATGCACGTCATCCTGAGCAGCCCGCATAGCGGGCGTGTCGAAGGACGCAATGGCTTTCCCGCCGCGCCGGGCCGGTGTTCACTGCCCGCAACAGTCCAGGGAAACGCCGCCATGACCGCCAATCGCCAGATCGTGCTCGCGCAGCTGCCCGGGGCCGACCACCTCGGCCCGCAGCACTTCCGCCTGAACGTGGGCGAGGCCGGGACGCCGGGCGAGGGCGAGGTTCTGCTGAAGATTCTCTACGTCAGCCTCGACGCCGCCAACCGGGCCTGGATGCAGGGGGCGACCTATCGGGCGGCCATCGAGGCCGGCGACGTGATGGCCGGCGGGGCGCTGGCGGAGGTGGTCGAGTCAAAAACCGCGCATCTGGCGCCCGGCGATCTCGTGTTCGCCGACACCGGCTGGCAGGAGTACGCGGTGCTCCCCGCAAAGCGGTTGGCGAAGATCCCGCGCATGGAGCCGCTGACCCATCTGCTCAGCGTCTATGGCGTCGCCGGGCTGACCGCCTACCATGGCCTGCTGGAGTGCGGCGCGCCCAAGGCCGGGGAGACGGTGGTGGTCTCGGCCGCCGCCGGGTCAGTGGGCTCGATCGTCGGCCAGATCGCCAGGATCAGGGGCTGCCGGGTGATCGGCATCGCCGGCGGCAAGGCCAAGGGCCGACTGCTGGTCGACGAGCTCGGGTTCGACGCGGTGATCGACTACAAGGCCGAGAACGTCCGCAAGGCCCTGCGCGAGGCCGCCCCGAACGGGGTCGACGTCTATTTCGACAACACCGGCGGCGACATCCTGGAAGCGGCGCTGTTCAACATGAACACCCACGGCCGCATCGCCTGCTGCGGCGCGGTCTCGCAGTACGACGGCGCCGCCCCGCCGCACGGCCCGCGCGGCATCCCCGGCCTGATCGTCACCAAGCGGCTGACCATGCGCGGTTTTATCGTCAGCGATTTCGCCGACAAGGACGCCCAGGCGCTCAAGGACCTCCAGGCCTGGGTCGCCGCCGGCTCGCTGAAGGTCCGCGAGGACGTGCTGGAGGGCCTGGAAAGCCTGCCCGCCGCGCTGGTCGGCCTGCTGGCGGGAGAGAATGTCGGCAAGCGAATGGTGAAGGTGGCCTAGAACGACGTGGGGACATGTACCGCCTTCGGTACGTGTCCCCGGCAGCTTCCAGCGGCGGGGGACACGCACTGAAGTGCATGTCCCCGTTCAGCCGTTCCGCAACCGCTCCAGCGCCCCCTGGAGGATCCAGGCCGCCGCCATCTTGTCGACCACCTCGGCGCGCCGCTTGCGGTTCACGTCGTGCTCGTCGATCAGCACCCGGGTCACGGCGGCGGTCGACAGCCGCTCGTCCCAGAAAGCGATCGGGATGTCCTTCAGCCGCAGCAGGTTGCGCGCGAGGGCCCGGTTGGACTGGGCGCGGGCGCCCTCGGTGCCGTCCATGTTCATCGGCAGGCCGATGACGATGCCCATCGCGCCGCGGCTCTCCATCAGCTGGAACAGCCGCGCGGCGTCCTGGGTAAACTTGACCTTCTCGATGGTCTCCAGCGGGCTGGCGACGGTACGGGTGACATCCGAGACGGCCACGCCGATGGTCTTCTCGCCCGGATCCAGGCCCACGATCGGCGCGTAGGGTGGCAGGGCGGCGGGCAGGTCGAGCAGGTCGAGCACGGGCATGTCCGCTCTCATACTGTCTTCGAGGCCCACCTCATACGGTCATCCCGGACGCCGCAGGCGATCCGGGACCCAGATCGAAGTTCAGCCGAATCCGGGTCCCGGCTCTACGCTTCGCTGCGGCCGGGATGACAGCTGTGGGGGCATTGGGACCCTTCGAGGATGACAGTTCTTGCAAACAGGCCCTTCCGGCGGCTAACCCGCACGTTCGAAACAAAGGAGGCCACGATGGCCATCGACGCCGCGACCGTCCGCAAGGTCGCCCGGCTCGCCCGCATCGCCGAACCGGAGGCGCGACTGGAGTCGCTGGCCTCGGAACTGAACGGCATCCTCGCGTGGATCGAGCAGCTCAACGAGGTCGACACCGACGGGGTCGAGCCGATGACCTCGGCCGTGGCCATGGCCGCGCCGCTGCGCGAGGACGTGGTCACCGACGGCGGCGACGCGGCGAAGGTGCTGGCCAATGCGCCGAAGTCGGTCGACGGCTTCTTCGTTGTGCCGAAGGTGGTCGAGTAGATGTCCGAGCTTACCTCTCTCACCCTGAAGGCCGCCCTCGACGGCCTGAAAAGCAAGGCCTTCTCGGCCACCGAGATCACCAAGGCCCACATCGCGGCGGTCGAGGCCGCGCGGCCGCTGAACGCCTTTGTCCTGGAGACGCCGGACAAGGCCCTCGACATGGCCGCCGCCTCCGACGCCCGCATCGCCCGCGGCGAGGCACGGCCGCTGGACGGCGCGCCGCTGGGCATCAAGGACCTGTTCTGCACGCAGGGTGTCCGCTCGACGGCCGCCTCGAAGATTCTCGGCAACTTCATCCCGCCCTATGAATCGACGGTCACGGCCAACCTGTTCGGCGACGGCGCCGTGATGCTCGGCAAGCTGAACATGGACGAGTTCGCCATGGGCTCGTCGAACGAGACCAGCGCCTTCGGCAATGTGATCAACCCGTGGAAGTCGGCCACCGGCGGCAACCGCGCCCTGACCCCCGGCGGCTCGTCGGGCGGCTCGGCGGCGGCGGTCGCGGCCGATATCTGCCTGGGCGCCACGGCGACCGACACCGGCGGCTCGATCCGCCAGCCGGCGGCCTTCACCGGCACGGTCGGCATCAAGCCGACCTACGGCCGCTGCTCGCGCTGGGGCGTGGTCGCCTTCGCCAGCTCGCTCGACCAGGCCGGGCCGATCGCCAAGACCGTCGAGGACGCGGCCATCCTGCTGACCAGCATGGCCGGCCATGATCCGAAGGACTCCACCAGCCTGGACGTCGAGACCCCCGACTGGGCCCCCTTCGTCGGCCAGTCGGTCAAGGGCCTGCGCGTCGGGGTGCCGAAGGAATACCGCGTCGACGGCATGCCGGCCGAGATCGAGAAGCTCTGGCAGGACGGCATCGACTGGCTGAAGCACGCCGGCGCCGAGATCGTCGAGGTCTCGCTGCCGCATACGAAGTACGCTCTGCCGGCCTACTACATCGTGGCCCCGGCCGAGGCGTCCTCGAACCTCGCCCGCTACGACGGCATGCGCTACGGCTTCCGGGCCGAGGGCGACAACCTGACCGAGATTTACGAGAACACCCGCGCCCAGGGCTTCGGGAACGAGGTCAAGCGCCGCATCCTGATCGGCACCTATGTGCTCAGCGCCGGCTACTACGACGCCTACTACCTCAAGGCCCAGAAGGTCCGCCGGCGCATCGCCG
>DAORNX010000276.1:0-3986 GCA_035441225.1 Caulobacter sp. | reverse complement strand
GTCGACGAGGAGCAGCACTTCGGGGTCAAGCACAAGGAGAAGCTCAAGGAGCTTCGCGCCGACGTGCACATGCTGACGCTGACCGCCACGCCGATCCCGCGCACCCTGCAGATGGCGCTCAGCGGCATCCGCGAGATGAGCATCATCGCCACCCCGCCGGTCGACCGCCTGGCGGTGCGCACCTACATCACGCCTTGGGATCCGGTGACCCTGCGAGAGGCCCTGCTGCGGGAGAAGTACCGCGGCGGGCAGGCCTATTTCGTCGTGCCGAGGATCAAGGACCTGACCGACGTCGAGCGGTTCCTGCGCGAACAGGTCCCGGAGGTGAAGTTCGTCGTCGGCCACGGCCAGATGAGCCCGACCCAGCTCGAGGAGGTGATGAGCGCCTTCTACGACGGGCAGTACGACGTGCTGTTGTCGACCACGATCGTCGAGAGCGGCCTGGACATTCCGACGGCGAACACCCTGGTCATCCACCGCGCCGACATGTTCGGCCTGGCCCAGCTCTACCAGCTGCGCGGCCGGGTGGGCCGGGCCAAGGCGAGGGCCTACGCCTACATGACCACGCCGGCCGAGAAGCAGCTGACCCTGTCGGCCGAGAAGCGGCTCAAGGTGCTGCAGTCGCTCGACAGCCTGGGGGCCGGCTTCCAGCTGGCCAGTCACGACCTCGACATCCGCGGCGGCGGCAACCTGCTCGGCGACGAGCAGAGCGGCCACATCAAGGAGATCGGCGTCGAGCTCTACCAGCAGATGCTTGAGGACGCGGTGGCCGAGCTGCGCCAGAGGCAGGGCGCGGAGGCCCTGGCCGACCGCGGCTGGTCGCCGCTGATCAACACCGGCGCGGCGGTGATGATCCCCGAGGCCTATGTGCCGGACCTGAACGTGCGCCTCGCCCTCTACCGCCGCCTGTCGGAGGCCGAGCAGTCGCAGGACCGCGAGGCCCTGGCCGCCGAGCTGATCGACCGCTTTGGTCCCATACCGCCGGAGGCCAGCAGCCTGCTCAAGGTCGTGGCCATCAAGGGCCTGTGCCGCGAGGCCAACGTGGCCAAGATCGACGTCGGCCCCAAGGGCGCCGTGGCCAGCTTCCGCGACGACCATTTCGCCAACCCGATGGCGCTGGTGAAGTTCATCCAGGCCAACCAGATCGTGTGGAAGCTGCGGCCCGACCAGAAGATTGTCGTCAAGGGCGAGTGGGACACGCCGGCCCAGCGGCTGGACGCCGCCGAGCGGATTCTGACGACGCTGGCGAAGCTGGCGAAGGCGGGCTGAGTCAGGCCGCCTTCGCCGCCCGCGCCTCGGTCAGCAACCGCCGCGCCCGGAGGAACATCTCCAGCCGGGTCACGCCGAGCAACCCGACCGCGAAGATCACGAAGACGTCGGTGACGAACGCCAGCGACAGATGGAGGGCCGAGGCCTCGCCGGTCAGGACCGAGCGCAGGCCGAATCGCACGGCCACCAGAGCCAGCAGGAAGACCAGCGCCGCGCGCGAGGTGGTCTGGCTTAGGGTATGGGTTTCCGGGTCGATGGCGATGGCCATCATGCGGCCTCTCTGCCAGCCGAGCGCCGCGCCCGCGCCGAAGGCGAGGGCCAGCCACAGCCATTCGATCCCGTGCGGCGGCATCTGCCAGAGCAGAAAGGCGGATATGGCGAGAAGGTAGGCCGGCATGATCCACATGAATTCGAGTTTCAGCGGCCTGGCCGTATTGGCACGCATGAAACGAAAGCCCATCACCACGATCAGCACCGCGACCCCGATCAGCGGGCCGACGACATTGGGGTCCTTCAGATCGATCACGCCGCCAGCTCCCGCGCCTTGTCGATGGCCTTGACCAGGCGCTCGGGCGGCTCGGCGCCCGAAACGGCCAGCTTGCCGTCGAAGATCATGAACGGCACGCCGGACACCCCGGCCTGGTAGGCCTGAAAATGTTCGCGGGCGACCGTGTCCTTGTCGACACCTTCGGAGAAGGCCTGCAGCAGCCGCAGCCGGTCCATGCCCGCCGCCGCGCCGATATCGGCCAGCACGACCGGATCGCCGATGTCCTTCAGTTCGCTGAAGTAGGCCGCCAGGAGTCCCTCGACCACCGGCTCCTGAAGTCCCTCGCCCTGGGCCCAGCGGATCAGCCGATGGGCGGCGTTGGTGTTGGGCGAGACGGGAATATCGGCCAGGTTCCAGCGGATGCCGTCTTCCGCCGCCGCGGCGTTGAGCACCTTCGCGCCGGCCTCGCGGCGCTCCGGGTCGGGAAACTTGGCGGCATAGTAGGCCTTGCGGTCAACGCCTTCGTCCGGAAGCGTCGGGTCCAGCTGGTAGGGCCGCCAGGTCACCGTCGCCTGCAGGTCCGGTCGCAGGGCGAGGGCCTTCTGCAGTCGCCGCCAGCCGAGGTAGCACCAGGGGCAGACGACGTCGGCGATGAAGTCGATCTGCATGGCGGGGTCTCCCGTTGAGGTTAGCTGGCTTCGCGCTGCAGCGCGCGGCTCGCGGCCCGCTCCAGCGCCCGGGCGGCGTTCTCGCCCGGTTCAAGCTGGGCGATACCGATATCGAAATCGACCGTGAACGGCGGCTTGCCGTCGCCGGCCTCGAAGGCGGTGCAGGCGATGACCGCGGCGATCCGCTCCGCCGCCGCGCGACCGGCCGACTGCGGCGTGGCGGGCAGGGCCAGGGCGAAGACCTCCGGGCCCAGACGGGCGGCCGTGTCCTCGACCCGTACGAGGCGGCCGATCATCGAGCCGATCTGCGGGATCGCCCGATCAAGATAGCCGCCGGCGCGGGCCGCCGTGGTCTCGGGCCGCTCTGCCAGGCGAAGCACACAGACGCTCATCGGGCGGTTGCGGACGCGCGAGGCGTGGGCCAGCCGAACCAGATGTCCGGCGAACAGGTCGCGGGTGAACAGGCCGGTGGCCGCGTCCATGAGGCCGCTGCTGCGCGCGCGCTCGAGCGCCTTGCGGATCGAGACCGCGCGCCGGTAGCTGCGCGACAGTTCGATCACCCGCTTGGCGGTTTCGGTTTCCGGCGTCTCGGGCGAGGCCACGTCCGATACCCCGCGATGGAAGGCCTCGGACGTCGTCACATAGCTCTCGGCCCGCAGGTAGAGCAGGGCGGGAATGTGATAGAGGCGCGTGTTGCGGCGCATCCCGGCGGCGATGCTGAGCGCCTCGGCGCTGTTGTCACCGGCCCACAGCACCACCGAGTCGAAGTCCCGTTCGTGCAGATAATCGAAGGCGGTGAAGGCGGTGAAGGCGCCGACCACGTCCGCGCCGCTGCGCGTCAATGCGTTGCTGAGGGCCAGGAACTGCGGCGCGGGCTCGCCGACGGCCAGAACGCGATAGGGATCGGCCTTGGGCTCGGGCAGGTCGAGGCGGCGACCGCGCTCGGCGAAGGTCTCCAGCCGCAGCTCGAACTCTTCCTCGGCCACGGCCATGCGCACGAGCGACTCCAGTCGCAGCACGGCCTGGGCCGGATGCAGCGGCGGAGCCAGGGTCAGGTCGAAGGCGTAGCTGTCCAGCTGCGGGTCGGGATCGCCGATGGCGATCACCGGCAGCCGCCGCGGCGCGCAGGCGGCCTTCAGCCGTCGGGCCAGGGTCAGGGCGTCATGGCCGCCGCTGGCGACGTCGACGATGGCCGCCTCAATGGCCAGGTCGCTGAGCGCGGCGATGGCAGCGTAGGGCCCCCGGGCCGTGATCGTGCGCCAGCCCAGACGGTCGAGCCCCTCGGCCAACGGTCCTGCCAGCGCGTCGTCCCGCGCGACGATCAAAATACGGGCCTGAATTGACAAGCCGTCTGAACTCCCGCCCTTGACGCCGCCGGGCCCCCGCCGGCTATGCGCTGCGCGTCAAGATTCGCAACGTCGCACCATAGCAGAGGCGAGGGGACGGCATAGCGATACAGCGCCGCAGGAGACGATGATGAGCGAGAAACCCCTGGCCGGACGCGTCGCCGTCGTCACCGGCGCCTCGAGCGGGCTCGGACGGCGCTTCGCCCATGTGCTTTC
>DAORNX010000275.1:0-3988 GCA_035441225.1 Caulobacter sp. | reverse complement strand
GCCGTCCCCGCCGCCGCCCAGACGCCCCCCGCCGGACCGGTCCTGCCGCAGGGCGCGGCGCTGACCGAAGCCGTCCGGGCGCGGGACGCCGAGTTCTTCGCCGTGTTCTTCACCGGCTGCGATCCGGCCCGGGTCGAGTCGATGCTGACGCCCGACTTCGAGATGTTCCACGACCGGGGCGGCTTCATCGCCGACGGGGCCGCCGGTTTTGTCGCCGACTATGCGCAGGCCTGCGAGGCGCGAAAGGCGCCGGACGCCTGGCGCTCGCGGCGCGAGCTGGTCCCGGCCAGCCTGCGGGTCGAGCCGATCCCCGGCTATGGCGCGTTCGAGGAGGGCGACCACCTGTTCTACGAACGGCAGGGCGATGGTCCCGAAAGGCTGGCGGGAAGGGCCCACTTCGTCCAGGTCTGGAGGCTGGCCCCGGACGGCTGGCGGCTGGCGAGGGTGTTCAGCTACAGCCATGAGGCGGCGGAGTAGGGGCCGTTTCCGGTCGGGCCTCCGGTGACGGGCCGCCAAATCCCGTGGAAAACCGTGCTTTTCCCTGCGTCCCTCCGCCGCGCGGCGCCGCCCGTGCTTGAACGGCGCGGCGAAGCGGCCACATATCATTCACAAAGGCCGCCCAGTGTAGGGCGTCCTGCGCGGCGCCGACGTTGCAGGGCCGCGCGGAGGAGAATGGTATGACCGATATCCGTACGCTTCCGGTGTTGCCGCTGCGGGACATCGTGGTGTTTCCCCATATGGTCGTTCCCCTGTTCGTGGGGCGCGACAAGTCCGTGCGCGCGCTCGAAGAGGTGATGCGCGGCGACAAGCAGATCCTGCTGGCCACCCAGAAGAACTCGGCCGACGACGATCCCGCCACCGACGACATCTATGACGTCGGGGTGGTCGCCACCGTGCTGCAGCTGCTCAAGCTGCCGGACGGCACGGTCAAGGTGCTGGTCGAGGGCAAGCACCGCGCCGCCGTGATCAAGTTCACCGGCCGCGACGACTTCTACGAGGCCGAGACCGCACTGATCGAGGAGGACGGCGGCGAGGAGCACGAGGCCGAGGCCCTCTCGCGCGCGGTGGCCGAGCAGTTCGAGAACTACGTCAAGCTGAACAAGAAGATTCCGCCGGAGGCCCTGGCCTCGATCCCGCAGATCACCGAGCCGGGCAAGCTGGCCGACAGCATCTCGGCCCACCTGTCGGTGAAGATCGGCGACAAGCAGCAACTGCTGGAAATCTTCAACGTCGTGAAGCGGCTGGAGAAGGTGTTCGCCCTGATGGAGGGCGAGATCAGCGTCCTGCAGGTCGAGAAGAAGATCCGCTCGCGCGTCAAGCGCCAGATGGAGAAGACCCAGCGCGAGTACTACCTCAACGAGCAGATGAAGGCGATCCAGCGCGAGCTGGGCGACCAGGACGACGGTCGCGACGAACTCATCGAGCTGGAAAAGCGCATCAAGAAGACGCGCCTCAGCAAGGAGGCCCGCGCCAAGGCGGAAGCGGAGCTGAAGAAGCTGCGCAATATGAGCCCGATGTCGGCCGAGAGCACGGTGGTCCGCAACTACCTCGACTGGCTGCTGTCGATCCCGTGGGGCAAGGCCAAGCCGAAGAAGATCGACCTGGCCCGCGCCGAGGCCATCCTCGAGGAGGACCACTACGGCCTGGAGAAGGTCAAGGAACGTATCCTCGAGTATCTGGCCGTCCAGGCCCGGACCAACGCGCTCAAGGGGCCGATCCTGTGCCTCGTCGGCCCTCCCGGCGTCGGCAAGACCTCGCTGGGCAAGTCGATCGCCAAGGCGACCGGCCGTGAGTTCGTGCGGCTGTCGCTCGGCGGCGTGCGCGATGAGGCCGAAATCCGCGGTCACCGCCGCACCTACATCGGTTCGATGCCCGGCAAGGTCATCCAGTCGATGAAGAAGGCCAAGGCGGTCGATCCGTTCTTCCTGCTCGACGAGATCGACAAGATGGGCAGCGACTATCGCGGCGACCCGTCGTCGGCCCTTCTGGAGGTGCTCGACCCGGCGCAGAACTCGACCTTCGCCGATCACTATCTCGAGGTCGACTACGACCTGTCGCAGACGATGTTCGTCACGACGGCCAACAGCCTGAACATGCCTCAGCCGCTGATGGACCGGATGGAGATCATCCGCATCCCCGGTTACACCGAGGACGAGAAGGTCGAGATCGCCAAGCGCCACGTGCTGCCCAAGCTGATCAAGGACCACGGCCTTGCGCCCGCCGAGTTCGTCGTGCCCGACGAGGCGATCCGCGACCTGATCCGCTACTACACCCGGGAAGCCGGCGTGCGGTCGCTGGAGCGGGAACTGGGCAACCTGGCCCGCAAGGTCGTCCGCGACCTGGCGCGCGAGGGCGTCGCCTCGATCACCATCGATGACGAACGCCTGGCCAAGTACGCCGGGGTCAAGAAGTACCGCTATGGCGAGACGGACGCGGAGGACCAGGTCGGCATCGTCACCGGCCTGGCCTGGACCGAGTTCGGCGGCGACATCCTGACCATCGAGGCCATCCGCATGTCGGGCAAGGGCCGGATGTCGATCACCGGCAACCTCAAGGACGTGATGAAGGAGTCGATCTCGGCCGCCAACAGCTACGTCCGCTCGCGGGCGCCGGCCTTCGGCATCAAGCCCTCGGTGTTCGAGAAGACCGACATCCATGTGCACGTGCCAGACGGCGCGACGCCCAAGGACGGCCCCTCGGCCGGCGCGGCCATGGCCACGGCGATGGTCTCGGTGCTGACCGGCATTCCGATCCGCAAGGACATCGCCATGACCGGCGAGATCACCCTGCGCGGTCGGGTCACGGCCATCGGCGGCCTGAAGGAGAAGCTGCTGGCGGCCCTGCGATCGGGCGTGAAGACGGTGCTGATCCCGCAGGAGAACGAGAAGGACCTGGCCGACGTGCCCGAGAACGTGAAGCGCGACGTGGAGATCATCCCGGTGTCGACCATCGATCAGGTGCTCGCCCTGGCCCTGACCGGCCCTCTGACGCCGATCGAGTGGACGGATGCCGATGAGTCGATTGCTGCGACTGCGAAGGCCGATGAGGCCGTCGATGACGCGGTGATCACCCACTGAAGCTAGGTTATCAACGATAATGTGGGCCGCCCGGGTGATTCCCGGGCGGCCTTTCGTTTGACCTAGGGGCGCCATCCGCCATAATCCCTTGCAGGCGAACGGCTCGCCCTTGGGGGGAACGCCGCGCCGCACAACACTTGGCTGGGAGAATTCAATGACCAAGGCCGAACTGGTCGCCGCCATCGCCGATGGCGCGGGTCTCAATAAAACGCAGGCCGCGGCGGCGCTGCAGGCGTTCGTCGACTCGGTGACCGCGTCGCTCAAGAGCGGCAACGACGTCCGCCTGGTCGGCTTTGGCACCTTCAAGGCCGTCAATCGGGCCGCCGGCACCGCGCGCAACCCGCGCACCGGCGAAACCGTGAAGCGCCCGGCGTCCAAGACCGCCCGCTTCCAGGTCGGCGAAGGCCTGAAGAGCACCCTGAACGGCTAAACGCCGCTTCAAGGTCGAGACATCGCGGGAGGCGGTCGCCGGCAAGGCGGCCGCCTCCTTGCTTTTCGAGATGGCGCGGGACGGCTATGACCCGCGTGACGGGCGGCTAGCTCAGCTGGTCAGAGCATCTCGTTTACACCGAGAGGGTCGGGGGTTCGAACCCCTCGCCGCCCACCAGGCTCCGGGGGAAGGGGAGCGGCGATCCAATTCGCGGGCCGCTGCGTATCCCCCCTCATGATCACCCTGATCCTCGTCGTTTCGCTGGGCCTGTCGCTGGCCATGATGCTCGTCTGGGCCTTCCAGCGGGCGAAGCGGAACGGCGGCTGGACCGACGTCGGCTGGACCCTGGCCACCGGAGCCGCCGGCGTCGCCTACGCCCTCTGGCCGACCGGGGCGGAGACCACGGCGCGGCAGTGGCTGTGCGCCGGCCTGATCAGCCTCTGGTCCCTGCGGCTGGGCCTTCACCTGGCCCGGCGGGTCG
>DAORNX010000274.1:0-4038 GCA_035441225.1 Caulobacter sp. | reverse complement strand
ACCACCAGCCTCGGCGTCGACAGGTCCTGCGGGTGCACATAGGGCGCGGGCGGGATGATCGGGCGGGCGGGGGCGTCCATGCGCTGGACCTTAGCACTGCGGTTGCGGCGAGGGAGTAGGGCGTAGGGAGTAGGGAGTAGGGAGTAGGGAGTAGGGAGGAGTTCGACCTGCTCGCACCGTTGGCGCCGCGCGCATCCCTCTGGCTACTCCCTACTCCCTACGCCCTAGCCTTCGAAGGGCGCTCCCGGCTACACCGCCCTCCATGACCACCCCCTTCTTCGACCTGCGCGGGTCGCACAATCCGCACCGCTGGCACATGCCGTTGACGCCGCCGATCTGCGTCGGGCCGCCCGAGCACCTGTTCATGTACGGCGGCATCGGCCTGGCCGCCTCGATCTCGGCGCTGGAGCAGACCTGCGGCCGGCCGGTGGTCTGGGCCACGGCCCAGTACCTGTCCTATGCCCGGCCGCCGTCGGTGGTCGATTTCGACGTCTGGATCTCCAACGCCGGCAAGTACACCACCCAGGCCCGGGTCAGCGCCCATGTCGGCGAGACCGAGGTGGTCAGCGTGCTGGCCGCGCTCGGCGCCCGGCCGGACACGCGCGACTACCAGTGGCCGAGAATGCCCGACATCCCGCCGCCGGAGGATTGCGACCCGGTGATGCTGTGGTCCGATGACGGCGACAATCTCAACCGGCGCATCGAGCGCCGCGCGCCGCAGGGTCGCTACGACCTGAAGAACCGCCGGGGGGAGATCAGCGAGGACGGCCGCATGCAGATGTGGCTGCGGACCGTCGAGGACGTGCCCGTCGACGCCGCCATGCTGGCCGTGTTCGCCGACTACGTCCCGTCGGGCTTCGGCCACGCCCTGGGCGTCTGGGCCGGCGGCAACAGCCTCGACAACACCCTGCGGGTGCTGAAGATCGTGCCGACCCGCTGGGTGATGGTCGAGATTTCGATCAGCGGCATCCACGCCGGCGTCGGCCACGGCGCCATGAACCTGTTCGCCGAGACCGGCGAGCTGATGGCCGTGGCCAGCCAGACGGTGATCGTGCGGGTGCGGGAGTAGGGCGGCCGCGGCCACTTTCGCTGAGGCCTGATGGCCGGCCCCTTCCGGCGCAGATCGCGCCGCTGGCGTAGGGGCCGGTCCAGCCGTCTCAGGCGACGCCGAGCCTGCCCCGCTGCCCGTCGCGGGCCGCCGCGAGGTCCTCGGCCCCGTAGAACGGCCGGACCTCCATCTCGCGCTTCTGGCCCTGGACGACCGTCCGGAGCGCATCATTCCATCAAGGCCAAAGGGCCAGTCATCACTCGGCCGGCAACGGACACCTGATGGGAGTGTGGAGCTAGGCCATCTTTCCCGGCACCACCGGGTGCGAGCTCGACAGGCCGCCGTCGACGGCGATGAACTGGCCGTTGACGTAGCTGGCGTCGTCCGAGGCCAGGAACAGGGCCACGCGGGCGATTTCCTCCGGGACGGCGGCGCGGCGCAGGGGATTGAGCTGGCCGATCTTGCCCTCGGTGCCCCGCTCGCGGGCGCGGTCGAACACCGGCTGGGTCATGCCGGTCTCGGTCAGGCCGGGGCAGACGGCGTTGATCCGCACGCCGGTGCCGGCGAGCTGGTTGGCCCCGGTCTGGACGATGCTGATCACCCCGGCCTTGGAGGCGCTGTAGGGCATGCCGCCGGCGCCAGAGCGGATGCCGGCCACGCTGGCCGTGCAGATGATCGAGCCCTTGCCGCGCGCGACCATCAGCCGGGCGGCGGCCTGGACGGCGAGGAACACGCCGATGGTGTTGATGCGAAGCACCTCGGTCCAGTGTTCGGGGGTCAGTTCGAACAGGCCCGGCAGGCCGCCGGACACGCCGGCGTTGGCGAACATGATGTCGACCCCGCCGAGCATCTCGGCCGCCTCGATAGCCTTGTTGACCACTTCGGGGGTGGCGACGTCGCCGACCAGGGCCACGCCCTTGCCGCCGGCGCCGGTCACCAGTTCGAGCGTCTCGCCCACCTTGTCGGACACATCCGCCAGCACCACCGTCGCGCCCGCCTCGGCGAACAGCTGCGCCGCCGCGCGGCCGATGCCGCTGGCCGCCCCGGTGATGATGGCCACGCGGCCGTCGAGCTTGCCCATGGTGGTGTTTCCTTCAAACGGTTGTTTGACCGAACATGCACGGGGGGAGGGGATTAGGGAATAGGGCGTAGGGAGTAGGGAGTAGTTCGACCTGTTCCCGCCGCCGGCGCCGCGCGCCCCCTGCCGCTACTCCCTACTCCCTACTCCCTACTCCCTACGCTCCAACGCCCGCCTTGCCCCTCCTCCCGCCAGCCTCTAGTTTCGCGACCTTTCAGGGGCGGCCGCGTTAGGCGATTCATGGTCCAGCACTATCTCGAGTTCGAGCGTCCGATCGCCGAGCTGGAAGGCAAGATCGAGGAGCTGTCGCGGCTTTCCGACACGGCCGGGGCGGGTTCGTTCGACAGCGAGATCGAGGCGCTGCGGGCGCGGGTCGGCGAACTGCGCCGCGAGTCCTATGCGCGGCTGGACGCCTGGCAGAAGACCCAGGTCGCGCGCCACCCCGAGCGGCCGCATTTCGTCAACTTCGTCGAGGGCCTGATCGAGGAGTTCGTCGAGTTGCGCGGCGACCGCAAGTTCGCCGACGACCAGGCGATCATCGGCGGCCTCGGGCGCTTTCGCGGTCAGCCCGTGGTGGTGATGGGCCACGAGAAGGGCCACGACACCACCACCCGCCTGAAGCACAATTTCGGCATGGCCCGCCCCGAAGGCTACCGCAAGGCGGTGCGGCTGATGGACATGGCCGAGCAGTTCAACATGCCGGTGATCAGCTTCGTCGACACGGCCGGCGCCTATCCGGGCCTGGGGGCCGAGGAGCGCGGCCAGGCCGAGGCCATCGCCCGCTGCACCGAGCGCTGCCTGACCCTATCGACGCCGATGATCGCCACCATCACCGGCGAGGGCGGATCGGGCGGGGCCATCGCCCTGGCCGGCGCCAACCGGGTGCTGATTCTCGAGCATTCGATCTATTCGGTGATCAGTCCCGAGGGCGCGGCCTCGATCCTCTGGCGCGACGGGGCCCGGGCGCGGGACGCCGCCGACCAGATGAAGATCACCGCCCAGGACCTGATCAGGACCGGAGTGGTCGACCGGATCATCGAGGAGCCGGCCGGCGGGGCCCATTCCGACCCCGAGGCGGCCATCCGCGCCGTCGGCGACGCGGTCGAGGAGGAGCTCCGGAACCTGTCCAACATGGACGCCGAGGCCCTGCGCGCCCAGCGGGCCGAACGGTTCTACGCGATAGGCCGCGAGGGCCTGGCGTGACGCGCGCCCTGGCCGTCGCGGCGGCGCTGGCCCTCCTCGCCCCGGGCTCGGCGCTGGCGGTGGACGCATCGGCGATCGAAGGGCGCTACACGCCCGCCCTGCAGGCCTGTCTCGACTCGCCGGACGGAGCCTCGACGGCCGGCACGGTCCAGTGCATCGGCGCCGAACTCGAGGTCCAGGACGCCGCGCTGAACGCCGCCTGGCGGGCGCTGGTCGCCGACATGACGCCCGACCAGAAGGCCGGACTGCAGAAGGCCCAGCGCGCGTGGATCGCCTTTCGCGACGCGGACTGCGCCGCCCGCTATAGCCCCGACTGGGGATCGATGTCGACCCTCGACGCCAACTTCTGCGTCCTGCGCCGGACGGTTGAACGAACCCTCGAGCTGGAGACGTTCAGGGACGACGGCTCCCAATAGCCGGCCGCGACCCAGAATTCCCACCGAAACACCCTGAAATTCGCCGGCCCCCACCCCCTTGCCTGACGCGGGGTGACATGGCTCAGTGTGACTCAAACAGATGTTCGGGAGAGGAACCCCCATGGCCATCAAGACCCGCTTCACCGAGTTGTTTGGCGTCGAGCACCCCATCGCCCAGGGCGGCATGCAGTGGGTCGGCAAGGCCGAGCTGGTCTCGGCCGTGGCCAACGCGGGGGCCCTGGGCTTCATCACCGCCCTGACCCAGCCGACGCCGGAAGACCTGGCCAAGGAAA
>DAORNX010000273.1:0-4045 GCA_035441225.1 Caulobacter sp. | reverse complement strand
GACCAGGCCCAGGTGGCCAACGCCTACAACATCCTGTCGCGGCTTATCCAGCTGACCAAGACCGGCAAGCCGGACCTCAAGGTCACCCGCGACGGCGACCAGCGGATCGGACTGGCCTTCTCGGAGACGGCCCTCGCCGAACAGGCCTCCGGCGCGGTCGACCAGTCGATCGAGATCATCCGCCGGCGGGTTGACGAACTGGGCACGCGTGAGCCGGCGATCACCCGCCAGGGCACCAACCGCATCGTCCTGCAGGCCCCGGGCGAAAGCGATCCGGAAAAGCTCAAGGCGGTGATCGGCCAGACGGCCAAGCTGACCTTCCAGATGGTCGACACCACCGTCTCGCTGCAGGAAGCCCAGGCCGGCCGGCTGCCTCCGGGTTCGGAAATCCTGCCCAGCACCGACCGCTACGCCCCGGCCTATGTCGTGCGTCGCCGGGTGGACGTCTCGGGCGACATGCTGACCAACGCCGCCCAGGTCAACGACCCCCAGACCGGCGAGGTCCAGGTGTCGTTCCGCTTCAACAGCCAGGGCGCCCGCCGCTTCGCCGAGGTGACCAGCCGCAACATCGGCAAGCCTTTCGCCATCATCCTCGACGGCAAGGTCATCTCCGCCCCGCGGATCAATTCGGCGATCACCGGCGGCAGCGGCGTGATCACCGGCAGTTACACGGTCGAATCGGCCAACGAGCTGGCCATCCTGCTCCGCGCCGGCGCCCTGCCGGCCCCGCTGAACGTCGAGGAGCAGCGCACCGTCGGCGCCGAGCTGGGCGCGGACGCGGTCGAGGCGGGCAAGATCTCCACCATCGTCGGCTTCACGGCCATCCTGGTGTTCATGTTGCTGGCCTACGGCGGTCTGTTCGGCGGCATTTCGGTCATCGCCCTGCTGGTCAACGGCCTGCTGATCATCGCGGCGATGAGCGCGACCCAGGCGACTCTGACCCTGCCGGGCATCGCCGGCCTGATCCTGACCCTGGCCGTGGCGGTCGACGCCAACGTGCTGATCTACGAACGCATGCGGGACGAGGTGCGGGCCGGCAGGCCACTGGTCACCGCCATGGACGCGGGCTTCTCGCGGGCCATGGAGACGATCATCGACGCCAACCTGACGACCCTGCTGGCGGCGCTGATCATGTTCTTCTTTGGCGCGGGCCCGGTCCGGGGCTTCGCCTGGACGCTGTCGATCGGCGTCTTCACCTCGGTGTTCACGGCGGTCGTGGTGACCCAGCTCCTGCTCGCCCTGTGGTTCCGCTACGCGCGTCCCAAGACGCTGCCGATCGCTTGAGGTTCGCCGACATGTCCTTCTGGCCTTTGATCAAGATCCTGCCGGTGAAGACGAACTTCCGGTTCGTCGATTTCGCCAAGTATGCCGGCGCCCTGTCGATCGTCGCGACGATCGCCTCGCTGGCCCTGGTCCTGCTGCCGTTCAAGCCGCCCTGCGGGGGGCTGACCTGCGGCATCGACTTCAAGGGTGGCACGGTGCTGGAGTTCACCACCTATCCCAAGCCGGTCGACCTGGCGGCCGTCCGCGCGGCCGTGAGCCGGCAGGACCTCGGCGACGTCGGGGTCCAGGCCTTCGGCGAAGGCGCCAACGCCGGCGTGATGGTCCGCTTCCAGAATCCGCCCGGCAAGAACGCCAACGCGGTCAAGTCGGAGGTCCGCGGCGCCATCCAGCAGGCGCTGGGCGAGGTGCGCTTCACCAATGACGCCACCGTCGGCGCCAAGGTCTCGGGCGAGCTGTTCACCAGCGGCATCCTGGCCCTGCTGGTCGCGATCGCGCTGATGCTGGTCTACATCTGGTTCCGCTTCGAACTGCAGTTCGGCCTGGGCGCGGTTGTGGCCCTGTTCCACGACGTGATCCTGACCTTCGGCCTGATCGCCTTCACCAAGATGGAGTTCAGCCTCACGACCATCGCCGCGATCCTGACCATTATCGGCTATTCGATGAACGACACGGTGGTGGTGTTCGACCGGCTGCGGGAAAACCTGCGCAAGTACAAGAGGATGCCGCTGCGGGAGGTGATCGATCTGTCGATCAACGAGACCCTGTCGCGTACCGTGATCACCGGCCTGACGGCGATCCTGGCCCTCGGCGGCCTGGCGGTGTTCGGTGGCGAGGCGCTGTTCGGTTTCTCCGTCATCATGATGTTCGGCATCGCCCTTGGCACCTATTCGTCGATCTATGTCGCCGCGCCGGTGATCCTGCTGTGGGGCGTCAAGCGCGGCGAGGAAGAGGCCACGCCGATCAAGTTCGGCGCGGCCTCGCGGCCCTGATCGCGGCGGTGCGCCAGCCGCCGTCCATCGACGCCTGGGGCGGCGGCGGATTTCGGGTGTCGGGTGACTGGCGGCCCGGTTCGCTGCTGATCCTCGACGATGTGGCCAGGCCCTGGAGCGCCTCGGTGCTGGCGGACCTGACGCCCGAGGACTTCGCGCCGGCGTTCGCCGCGACCGGCGTCGTCGAGTTCGTTCTGCTCGGAACCGGACTGAACCCGGGCCTGCCGCCGCGGGCCGTGCGCGACGCGATCCGGGCCGCCGGGCTGGGTCTGGAGTTCATGTCCACCGAGGCCGCGGCCCGGAGCTACAATGTGCTGGCTTCGGAAGGCCGCCGCATGGCGGCCGCCCTGCTTGCGGTGTGATCGCCAGACTGTTTACCGGGCGGGGCGAAGCGGCCTATAGCTGACCGCCTGGGTAGGACTCTACTGAGGGGCATTTTCGATGATCGCCGGACTTCTCTCCAACTTCCGCAACACCATCATTCTCAGCGTGCTTCTCGCGCTGGTCATGATCTTTGTCTACTTCCAGCACCATGGCGCGCTGGACGTGACCTTCTGGCAGGCCGTGCTGCGCTGGGCCCACACCTTCAGCGGCATCCTCTGGATCGGCCTGCTGTATTACTTCAACTTCGTCCAGATCCGGGTGATGCCCGACATTCCGGCCGAGCTGAAGCCGGCCGTGTCCAAGCACATCGCGCCCGAGGCGCTGTTCTGGTTCCGCTGGGCCGCCCTGGCGACCTGGGTGTTCGGCGTGATTCTCGCCTGGAACCGGGGCTTCCTGGTCGAGGCCTTCACGCTTGGCGCCAGCGAGAGCTTCGCGGTCCCGAGCCACATCATGATCGGCATCGGCATGTGGCTGGCGACGATCATGTTCATCAACGTCTGGGGCGTGATCTGGCCGAACCAGAAGATCGCGCTGGGCATGAAGGAAGCGGACGCGGACGCCAAGGCCAAGGCCGCGAAGACGGCGATGCAGTTCTCGCGCATCAACACGCTGCTGAGCCTGCCGATGCTGACCGCGATGACGATGAACCAGACGCTGTTCGGCTAGACCGCCGAGAGCACGAAACAGGGGAGGGGCCTGCCCGACGGCGGGCCCCTCTTCGTTTGAAGGCCATGGACGAAGATCTCGACGCCCTTGTCCGCCGGGTCGACCCCGACCGCTGGCTGTCCAGCCGCTTCGTGGCCGACGCGGCCGCGCGCGCGGATCTGGTCGCCCTCTACGCCCTCGACCATGAACTGGTGCGCATCCCGCAGGTCGTCAGCGATCCGCTGATGGGCGAGATCCGCATGACCTGGTGGCGGGAAGGTCTGGAGGAGATCGCCGACGGCCGACGGCCCCGGTCTCACCCCGTTTTGCGGGCGATCGCGGCGAGCGCGCTACCGACCCTGGCGCTGGCCGCGCTCGCTGAGGCCCGACTGGGCGATCTGGACGGCCCGAAGACAGGCGAGGCCGCCCTGGCCCATGCCGACGCGACCGAAGGCCTGCTGATGGCCCTGGCGGCCCGCCGCCTGTCACCCACGGCGACCGCTGACCACGTCCGACAGGCGGCTCGAGCGGTCGCCCTGGCGAAGACCGACGCGTCGGCCGCCCTGGTGGCGCTCAGGGCGTCGCGGACGGAGCTGCCTGCCCTGCCGGTCGCGGCCTTCCCCGCCGTGGCCCATGCAGCCCTGGTCGGACGCCATGCGCGCGGCGGCGCGCCCGGGGACCTCGAGAAGCGGCTGCGCATCCTGCTCGCCGTGCTGACCGGCCGGATCGGCTAGCGGCCGGGG
>DAORNX010000272.1:0-4081 GCA_035441225.1 Caulobacter sp. | reverse complement strand
TCCGCCACGCCCTGAGCCTGCCCGGGGGCGAGCGCCCGACCCTGGCGGCGGCGGCGTCGATGATCGACGCGGCGGTGGAGGCGGCCGACCGGTTCTATCCGGCGTTCGACTTCCTGCTGGCCGGCGCCAAGACCCCGGACGAGGCCATGGCCGCCTGCATGTTCGAGACCGTCGGCGAAGCCTAGGGCTGTTCTGGCATGTCACGCGTTCTCCTGCTCGGCGCCGGACGGATGGGCGGCGCGCTGGTGTCCGGCTGGATGTTCGGCGGGTCCGTGTCGGTCGAGACCCTGATGATCAGGGATCCTTTTCCCGGCGCCGAGGCCAAGGAAGCCGTTGAACAGGGCGCCAGGCTAAATCCGGCGGACGTCGACCTGATGCGGGCCGACACGGTGGTGCTGGCGGTCAAGCCCCAGCTCTGGCGGGATGCGGCGGCGGCGGTTGAGCCATGGCTGGCCCACGACGCGGTGATCATCTCCGTGGTCGCCGGCGTTGGCCTTCAGGACCTTCGCGAAGCCTTCGGGAGCCGTTTCGTGGCCCGCGTCATGCCGACCATCGCGGTGGCCGTCTCGCAGGGAACAGCGACCGTTTATTCCGACGATGACGGCGCGCGCGACCGGGCGCATCTGCTGTTCGAGGGCGTGGCCCAGGTGGTGGACGTCGATGACGAAGGCCTGATGCATGCCGCGACGGCCGTGTCGGGGTCCGGCCCGGCCTATCTCTACGCCTTCGTCGAGGCGCTCGAAGCAGCCGGACTCCAGGCAGGTTTGTCGGCCGACGCCGCCGTCACCCTGGCTCGCTCGACCATTACCGGCGCCGCGTCCCTGATGAGCCTGAGCGATGCCTCGCCCGCGGAGCTCCGACGGCAGGTCACCTCACCCGGCGGCACGACCCAGGCGGCGCTCGAGGTGCTGATGGGCGAGGGCGGCCTGCAGGACCTGCTCGATGAAGCGGTGGCGGCGGCCGTGCGGCGGTCGAAAGAACTGGGCTAGCCGCGTTTTCCGTTGCTCCTCAGCTGCCGGAGCAGGTCCTCCAGGCACTGCCTCGCCACAGCGTCATCCAGACCCATATCAGCCAGTTCGCCTTCGGCGAGGGCGTCCGCCAGCCTCTCCAGTTGAAGCAGCAGCACCGCCGCCGTCTCCGGTGAACCGCCAATCCGCTCGATCTGCCGTCGACGGCTTTGAGCTCTGGCGAGCCTGACCGCGTCGTCCGTCAGCGACAACGCCCGCAGGCTGCGCCGGAAGACGCGATGATCGCGATGATCGGCCAGCGCGGCCTCGATCTGTTCCGTCTCGCCCGCGCCGCGCCGCAGGAGGTCGGTCATCGTCTCGCGTTCCGCTTCCTCCCAGGCCCTGTAGACGGCCAGGAAGATCTCCGTCTTGTCCTTGAACCAGCGATAGAAGGTCTGGGGCGCGAAGCCGGCGCGGCGGGCTATGCGATTTGTGTCGGTGCCGCCAAAGCCGTGCTCGCCGAATTCCGCCGCCGCCGCGACGATCAGCTGTTCCCGTGTGGACGACGGTGACTTTCCCGGGCGCATCAGAGCCTCCTTGACTCCGAAGTGATATCTAAATCACAAGTGATATTCTAATCACTTGGAGAGCTCCATGTCCTGTCGAGAAGCCGCCGGGGTCCCTGCGGGGTCGCCACGGATCAGTGTCGCGGGAGAGCAGATCGCGGTCTGTCGCGAGGGGCGCGGCGTCCCTGTCGTCTGTCTGACCGCCATCGCCCACGGAGGAGGCGACTTCGACGCTTTCGCCGCGCGGATGAAGTCGCGGTTCGAGATCATCCGCATCGACTGGCCAGGCCATGGTCGGTCTGGCGACGCGGCGGCGGCGCCGAGCGCGCGACGGTACGCGGACCTTCTCGCGGAGCTGCTGCCGGCCCTCGCGGTCGAACATCCGATTCTCATCGGCAACTCTATCGGCGGGGCGGCGGCCATCCTCCATGCAGAGCGGCATCCCGTACGCGGGCTGGTGATCTGCAACGCTGGCGGCCTCGTGGCGGTGGACGCGACCGTGAAGCGGTTCTGCTCGATCTTCGCCGGCTTCTTCGCGGCCGGCGAGCGGCGGGCCGGATGGTTCGGTCCGGCCTTCGCGGCCTACTACCGGCTGCTGGTCCTGCCCTCGCGGTCGGCAGCCGCGCAGCGCCGTCGGATCATCGCCAGCGGCTACGAGGTGGCCGGCCAGCTTCGACTGGCCTGGGAGAGTTTCGGCAGGGCCGAGGCCGACATCCGCGACGTGGCCGGGCGGCTCGACGCGCCGGTCTGGGTGGCCTGGAGCCGAGGGGACCGGATCATTCCCCTCGGCCGCTGCCGCCCGGCGATCAAGGCGATGAAGCGGGCGGTCCTCACGACCTTTGCCGGCGGCCACGCGCCCTTTCTTGAACAGCCTGACGCCTTTGCCGAGGCGTTTGTCGACTTCACCGACGCCCTGCGCGCAGCCTAGCCCGGGAGGCGGATCACCGCCCTCAGCCCGCCCGCCGGCGAGCGGTCTAGGGTCATCTCCCCGCCGTGGCTGCGCGCCACGTCGCGCGCGATGGCCAGGCCCAGGCCGACACCCTTTTCGTTCTGGTTGCGCGACTCGTCGAGCCGGTTGAACGGGCGAAAGGCTTCCTCGTACTGCTCGGGCGGGATGCCGGGGCCGTCGTCGTCGACGATGATCTCGGCGCCGCCGGCCGGGGTCTGGCGCGCGGAAACGACGATGTGCTCGCCGTGCGCCGCGGCGTTCATCACCAGGTTCGAAAGGGCCCGCTTCAGCGCGTTGGGCCGCACCGCCAGCACCAGCGCGGCGTCGACATCGATCGCCACCTCGGCCCCGGCCCGCGCGGCGCCCTCGCTGACCTCGCCGATCAGGTCGCGCAGCACCGTCATCTCGACCGCCTCGCCGCCCTCGCCGCGGGCGAAGGCGAGGTACTCGTCGATCATATGCTCCATCTCGGACAGGTCGGTCTTCATCGCCTCGACCCGCCTGGACGGCTCGGCCAGGGCCAGTTCCAGCTTCAGTCGGGTCAGCGGGGTGCGCAGGTCGTGGCTGACCGACGCCAGCATGGCCGTGCGCTGTTCGAGGTGGCGCTGGATGCGGCTCTTCATCGCCAGGAAAGCCTGCGCCGCCTGCCGCACCTCGCGCGCGCCATAGGGTTTGAAGTCGGCGACATCGCCACCCTTGCCGAACGCCTCCGCCGCGCTGGCCAGCCGTTCGATGGCCCGCACCTGGTTGCGGATGAACAGGATGGCGATGGCCGTCAGCAGCAGGGTCGCGACGGTCATCCACAGCACGAAGATGCCGCCCTGGGTGGCCCAGGCCCGGTCGGAGGGCGCGATGATCCGCATCACCTGGTCGCCGACCTTCACGCGGATGTCGACATAGCCCGGAAAGCGGACCGTATCGAACCAGTAGGGCGTCTCCAGATGCTCCGACAGAGCCCGGTCGAGCGACCGGTCGAGGGCGCCGAACACCGACGTCGGCCGGCGCGGCGGCAGGGTCCGGACGGGCGAGAGGCCGATCGACAGAGACATCGAGTCCTGGGCCCGTTCGGCCACCCGGGCCAGGGACTCGGGGCTGGGATCGTCCTGATAGCTCTCGACCGCCCAGGAAATGTCGCCGGCCAGGCTGTCCGACAGTCGGCTGGTCACCGTCTGCCAGTGGGCGTCGAAGAACACCCAGGTGACGGCGATCTGCATCAGGGCGATCGGCAGGATGATGATCAGCAGGCTGCGGCCGAACAGGCTCGTCGGCAGCCACCGCTTGATCTGGCGCGGGATGAAGATCTTGAGCGCGCGCAGCCGGGGCATCAGTCGGGCGCCAGCCGGTAGCCGACGCCGCGCACGGTCTGCAGATAGCGGGGGTTTTTCGGATCGGACTCGATCTTGCGCCGCAGCCGGGTGACCTGGACATCGACGGCGCGGCCGGTCACGTCGGCGGTATCGCGCGCGAGCTCCAGCCGGTCGACCGGGGCGTTGGCCGAGCGGGCCAGGCGGCGCATCAGCTCGACCTCCGCCTCGGTCAGGCGGATCGGCGACCCGTCCCGCGACAGCTCGCCCCGCTCGATGTCGAAGGCGCAGGCGCCCAGCGACAGGCTGGCGGGG
>DAORNX010000271.1:0-4084 GCA_035441225.1 Caulobacter sp. | reverse complement strand
ACGGTTTGAATGTAGCGCGGCTTCGATGAGTCCTCCTCGACCAGCCGGCGCACGTCGCCCTCCCCGACCGGGCCGGCGAAACGATCGGCCAACCGCGCGGCGGCGGCGTCCAGCCGGGCGTCCGCGCCGCGCGCCAGGGCCACCTCGGCAACGAAGCTGTCCATCGCGGCGGGTTCCTTGCGCAGGGTGCGCAGCACATCCAGCGCGATGACGTTGCCCGAGCCCTCCCAGATGGCGTTCAAGGGGCTCTCGCGGAAATAGCGCGGCAGGGGCGTCTCCTCGACGTAGCCGACGCCGCCGTGGCACTCCATGCACTCGTAGACGAAGTTCGGGCAGCGCTTGGTCAGCCAGTACTTGCCCAGCGCCACGGCCAGGCGGGCGAAGGCCCGGTCGCCCTCCTCCCCGCCGTCGAAGGCCCGGGCCACGCGCATGGTCATCACGGCGGCGGCCTCGTACTCCAGCCCCAGGTCGGCGATCACCGCCCGCATGGCCGGCTGGTCGGCCAGGGTCTTCTGGAACACGCGCCGGCCGGTGACATGGTTGACCGCCTCTGCCAGCGGCCGGCGCATGATGCCGAGCGTCCCGGCCATGGTGTCCAGCCGGGTGTGGTGGACCATGTCGATGATCACCGACACGCCCTTGCCCTCTTCGCCCAGCAGCCAGGCCGTGGCGTCGTGGTACTCGATCTCGCTCGAGGCGTTGGACTTGTTGCCCAGCTTGTCCTTCAGCCGCATGACCTGGATGCCGTTACGCGACCCGTCCGGGGCGATGCGGGGCACAAGGAAGCAGCTCAGGCCGCCCTCGGCATAGGCCAGGGTCAGGAAGCCATCGCTCATCGGGGCCGAGCAGAACCATTTGTGGCCGACAAGGCGGTAGAGCCCGCCGCCCAGCGGGTGGGCGCGGGTGGTGTTGGCCCTCACGTCGCTGCCGCCCTGCTTCTCGGTCATGGCCATGCCGACCGTGATCCCGCGCTTGCCGGCGATCGGCGCGAGGGGGCCGTCGTAGGTTCCGCCAATGAGCTTCTCGAGCCACGGCCCCGTGACGTCCGGCTGATGGCGCAGGGCCGGCACGGCCGCGTAGGTCATGCTGACCGGGCACAGCACCCCGGCCTCGGCCTCGGTCATCAGGGCCAGCAGCCCGGCATGGGCGACGTGGCCGCCGGGCCGTTTGGCGGTCCAGGCGATGTCATGGATGTGGTGATCCATCGCCAGGCCCATGAGCTGGTGGTAGCTCGGATGGAACCGCGCCTCGTCGATCCGCCGGCCGTAGCGGTCGAAGGTCACCAGCTCGGGCGGGAAACGGTTGGCCAGGTCGCCGAGCTCCAGCACCGCTTCGGAACCGGCGTCACGGCCGAGCGCAGTCAGCGGCGAGGCCACCCAGTCCCCGCCCTCGTGGATTGCCGCCTCGCGAAGGGCCAGGTCGCTGTCGAACAGGTTGCGCCCCGCGAACGCCGGCGGCTGGTTGAACACCTCGTGGGTCTCGAGCCGGGTGGTCGGGGCGAAGCGGGGCATAATGGTCCTCCGGCGAGCGGCGCGTCAGGGGCTGCCGGGACGCGCCGGTGCGCCATGATGCGCGTCAAGCGCGCCGCCGCAACCGCCGTCCTGCTGACAGTCCATGTCAGCAGGACGGCGGGGGAACCCCCGCGTTCTCACATTGTTCTTGTGTTAAAGGCGACTCTGCGCACTACATATGGCTGTTGCGCCGCGTCCGAACAGGCCGGCCGAGCGTTCCTCCCGGTGACCATGGCCGACCATCAGAACTTCATCCGCGTGCGCGGCGCGCGCGAGCACAATCTCAAGAACGTCAGCGTCGACATCCCGCGCGGCGAGCTGGTGGTGATCACCGGCCTGTCGGGCTCGGGCAAGTCGTCGCTGGCGTTCGACACGATCTACGCCGAGGGCCAGCGCCGCTACGTCGAAAGCCTGTCGGCCTACGCCCGCCAGTTCCTCGAGCTGATGAGCAAGCCGGACGTCGACCTGATCGAGGGCCTCTCGCCGGCCATCTCGATCGAGCAGAAGACCACCAGCCGCAATCCGCGCTCGACGGTCGGCACGGTCACCGAGATCCACGACTACATGCGCCTGCTGTGGGCGCGGGTCGGAGTGCCCTATTCGCCGGCCACCGGCCTGCCGATCGAGAGCCAGACCGTCAGCCAGATGGTCGACAAGCTGACCGCCCTGCCCGAGGGCGAGCGGCTGTACCTGCTGGCCCCCGTCGTGCGCGGCCGCAAGGGCGAGTACCGCAAGGAGATCGCCGAGTGGCGCAAGCTCGGCTTCCAGCGGCTGAAGATCGACGGCGTGCTCTACCCGATCGAGGACGCCCCCGAACTGGACAAGAAGTTCAAGCACGACATCGACGTGGTCGTGGACCGGCTGGTGACCAAGACCGGCCTTGAGCAACGCTACGCCGACAGCATCGAACAGGCCCTGCGCCTGGCCGACGGCATCGCGGTGGCCGAATGGGCCGATGTCGCCGAGGGCGAGGCCGAGCCGCGGCGGATCCTGTTTTCCGAGAAGTTCGCCTGCCCGGTCAGCGGCTTCACCATCAGCGAGATCGAGCCGCGGCTGTTCTCGTTCAACAATCCGTTCGGCGCCTGCCCGACCTGTGACGGCCTGGGGGCCAAGCTGGCGTTCGACGCCGACCTGGTGGTGCCGGACAAGGACAAGACCCTGCACAAGGGGGCGGTGTCACCCTGGGCCAAGGGCCCGTCGCCGCTCTACACCCAGACCCTGCAGGCGCTGGCGCGCCATTACGGCTTCTCGATGGACCTGCCGTGGCACGCCCTGCCCGAGCAGGCCCGGCAGGTCGTGCTGTACGGCACGGGCAGCGAGAAGATCCACTTCATCTACGACGACAACGCCCGCAAGTACGAGGTCAACAAGCCGTTCGAGGGCGTGCTGCCCAACCTTGAGCGGCGCTGGCGCGAGACGGACTCCAGCTGGGTGCGCGAGGAGCTCGGCCGCTATCAGTCCGACACGCCGTGCGACGTCTGCCACGGCGCCCGCCTCAAGCCAGAGGCCCTGGCCGTCAAGGTCGGCGAGCGCAACATCGCCGAGGTCAGCGCCCTGGCCATCCGCCAGGCCCGCGAATGGTTCGAGGAACTCGAACCCCGGCTGACCGACAAGCAGATGGAGATCGCCCGGCGGATCCTGAAGGAGATCAACGATCGCCTGCGGTTCCTCGTCGACGTCGGCCTGGACTATCTGAACCTGTCGCGCGGTTCGGGTTCGCTGAGCGGCGGGGAGAGCCAGCGAATCCGGCTGGCCAGCCAGATCGGCTCGGGCCTGACCGGCGTGCTCTACGTGCTCGACGAGCCGTCGATCGGCCTGCACCAGCGCGACAACACGCGGCTGCTGCAGTCGCTGCGCGGACTGCGCGACCTCGGCAACTCGGTGCTCGTCGTCGAGCATGACGAGGAGGCGATCCTGACCGCCGACTATGTCATCGACATGGGGCCGGCGGCCGGCATCCATGGCGGCCACGTCGTCGCCCAGGGCAAGCCCGAGGACATCCTGACCAACGGCAACAGCGTCACCGGCCAGTACCTGTCGGGCATGCGCGAGATTCCGGTGCCGGAGGACCGGCGGCCGATCTCGACGAAGAACGTGCTGCGCGTGGTCGGGGCGACCGGCAACAATCTCAAGAGCGTGACCGCAGAGATCCCGGTCGGGACCTTCACCTGCATCACCGGCGTGAGCGGCGGCGGCAAGTCGACCTTCACCATCGAGACCCTCTACAAGGCCGCGGCCCGGCGGCTGAACAACGCCAGCGACGCCCCGGCGCCCTACGAGCGGATCGAGGGGCTGGAGCATTTCGACAAGGTCATCGACATCGACCAGAGCCCGATCGGACGCACGCCGCGCTCGAATCCGGCGACCTACACCGGCGCCTTCCAGCCGATCCGCGACTGGTTCAGCCAGCTGCCGGAGAGCAAGGCGCGCGGCTACGGCCCGGGCCGGTTCAGCTTCAACGTCAAGGGCGGCCGCTGCGAGGCCTGCCAGGGCGACGGGCTGATCAAGATCGAGATGCACTTCCTGCCCGACGTCTACGTCACCTGCGACGTCTGCAAGGGCAAGCGCTACAA
>DAORNX010000270.1:0-4104 GCA_035441225.1 Caulobacter sp. | reverse complement strand
GAGCGCCTCGTTCGCAATGAGGAGGTCAGGGGTTCGATTCCCCTCGGCTCCACCAGGATTTGATCGCCAGGAGCGGTCGCGGCCGAGGCCGGGCCGGCGCGGAATTTCCCGATTCGCGGGGCGCAACCCTGTCGCTCTTGATCCATAGCAAGGCCGGCCGATCGGTTCCGGCGTCTCATGCGTTCTCAGGCCGACGCCACGACGGCGGCGCCAGGAGCCATGGAAAGGACGACCCATGAAGGGCTTTGTCGCGGACATCGAGGACCTGACCGAGGACAACCGGGACTTCCGGCGCGTGCTCTACACCGGCAAGCACCTGCAACTGGTGCTGATGGCGCTCAAGCCCGGCGAGGACATCGGCGAGGAGGTCCATGCCGACCACGACCAGTTTTTCCGCATCGAGGACGGCGAGGGCGAGGTCTGGATCGACGGGGAACGCACCCCGATCCGCAGCGATGACGCCGTCATCGTGCCCGCCGGCGCCCGGCACAACGTGATCAACACCGGCGACGAGCCGCTCAAGCTCTACACGATCTATGGCCCGCCCGATCATCGGGACGGCGTGATCCACGCGACCAAGGCGGCGGCCGAGGCCGGCGAGGAGCATTTCGACGGCCGGACGACCGAGTAGGCGCGGCCCGGACCGACGGGGTCAGTCGGCCGCGGCGCGCGGGTCGCCGGCGACCCGCCGCCCGTGCTCGAGCCAGTGGGCCAGGCCAGGCGACAGCTCCGCCTCGACGCGAGCCCGGTAGAGGGCCAGGTCCGCGTCGGTCAGTTCGCCCTGCCAGCGGCCGTTGGTGCCCTTGTTGAGGAAGGTCCGGTGGCCGCCGTCGAAGGCCACGTCGACGCCGGCCATCAGGGTGTCGCCGTTGCGCTGCATGGCGCTGAATTCGGCCGCCGCGACGAGGTCGGGCCAGACCGTCTCGTCAACGGCAATGTCGAGGAAGGCCGCGATGCGGCGCATCTCCCCGTCGAGGTCGGCCTTCATGTCGTTGTAGTGCAGCAGCAGCACATTGGGCCGCATCCGCTCGGCCCAGAACGACCGTCCGATCTCGAAGAAGGCGTCGGCCATCAGCTCGGCCCTGCGCGTGCCGCCTTTCTCGATCCAGTGGTTGAAGAAGCCGCGCGTGTCGCGGGGCGGCCTGGGCTTGGGACCGGGCAGCAGGGGATCGGCCTCGCCCGTGGCGTCGAGCCTTTCCCAGACGAGCGGCGTGTAGCCGTTGATGTGGTTCAGGTAGGACATGCAGGCGTCGCGCCCGTCGCGGGCCACGTGGATGTATTTCACCTCATCCCACAGCGGCAGGGCGCTCATCGGCAGGTGGGACTTGACGAAGCGCTTGTGGGTCTGGGCCTCCAGCAGCTGCAGCGCCACCGGCAGCGGTATCTGGAAGCGGCAGTCCAGCCACGGCGACAGCGAGCCCAGATGACGCGGCTCGGGGTCCTGGAACACCAGCAGGCTGACGATCTGCTGCGTCCAGGTGGTGCCGACCTTGGGCGCGGTGGCGATCACCACATCGCCCTCGCGCGGGGTGAACTGCTCCCAGTGGGCGGAGTCGCAATACCAGTCGCGAACGGGCGCGACGGGCGCGCGGCTGAGGCTCGGCATGGCTGTGTGTCCCCCCGGACGGGCCGCTGCGGCGGCCTGTGGCGAGCGACGTTAGGCGAAGGGGCCTTGGGGTCAAGCCACCCATCTCACGGTCATCCCGGCCGCAGCGCGAAGCGCGGAGAGCCGGGACCCAGAGTCGGCTTCACGGACGACGGGTGGGATTCAATCTGGGTCCCGGATAGCCGCTGCGCGCCTTCCGGGATGACAGTGAGACGGGCGTCCTCCTGGATGCCGGGAAAGCCCTCAAGGCCTAGGTGGAATGGGAGCTCCGGTCTCCGGTCGCGTCAAGGACGGGCCCGGCGGGCCCGGCGCTGCGCGGCCGCGAAACGGTCCTTGACCCGTCCGAAGACCGGAGCAAGCTCGCCGCCATGGCATTCAGGGCGGGGTGTGGGCGTTCGGCCGTCCTCTCCCGGAGGGAGAGGTGGCCCGGCGAATCCGGGTCGGAGAGGGAGACGCAGTGGTCGGCGAGCGCCAGCGCCTCTCCCTCCACCATGCTTCGCATGGTCCCCTTCGCGGGGACAATCGGGGTTTGATGGCCTCTTGATCGCTGAATGTCGATTGGCCCTAATGCGCCTCGTCCCAGTTGGCCGCGGCGCGGGCCTCGACCACCAGCGGGACCGACAGGTCGACCGCCGGCAGGGCGGCCTTTTCCATCACCGCCTTCGCCACCCGCATGGTCTCGTCGGCCTCGGCCAGGGACGCCTCGAACACCAGTTCGTCGTGCACCTGCAGCAGCATGCGTGACGACAGCCCGGCCTCGGTCAGGGCCGATGGCATATGCGCCATGGCGCGCCGGATAATGTCCGCCGCCGCCCCCTGTAGAGGCGCGTTGATCGCCGCGCGCTCGGCGAACTGGCGCATGCCGACGGCCTTGCCGCGGATGTCCGGGATGTTGATCTTGCGGCCGAACAGGGTGGTCACATAGGCCTTCTCGCGCACCTCGGCGCGCATCCGGTCCATGTACTCGCGGATGCCCGGGAAGCGCTCGAAATAGGTCTTGATGTAGGCCCCGGCCTCCGACTGGTCGATGCCCAGCTGGTTGGCCAGGCCAAAGGCGCTGATGCCGTAGACGATGCCGAAGTTGATCGCCTTGGCCCGGCGGCGCACGTCCGCCGGCATGCCCTCGATCGGGGTGTCGAACATCTCCGAGGCGGTCATGGCGTGGATGTCCAGCCCCTCCTTGAAGGCCCGCTTGAGCTGGGGAATGTCGCCGACATGGGCCAGCAGCCGCAGCTCGATCTGGCTGTAGTCGGCGCTGATCAGCACGTTGCCCGGCTCGGCGATGAAGGCCTTGCGGATCTTGCGGCCTTCCTCGGTGCGGATCGGGATGTTCTGCAGGTTCGGGTCGGTCGAGGCCAGGCGGCCGGTGTTGGCCGCCGCCAGGCTGTAGGAGGTGTGCACCCGGCCCGTCTTCGCGTTGATCGCGGCGATCAGGTTGTCGGTGTAGGTGCCCTTGAGCTTCGACAGCTGGCGCCAGTCGAGCAGGGTGCGGGGCAGGTCATGGCTGGCGGCCAGCCGCTCGAGCACGTCCACGTCGGTGGCCCACTGGCCGGTGGCGGTCTTCTTGCCGCCCTCCAGGCCGAGCTCGCCGAACAGGATGTCGCCGATCTGCTTGGGGCTGCCCAGGTTGAACGGCCGCCCGGCCAGCTCGTGCGCCTTCGCCTCGAGGTCGACCATGCGCATGGAGAACTCATGGCTCAGGCCGCGCAGCAGGTCGGGGTCGACCTTGACGCCGTGGTTCTCCATCTGGGCCAGCACCGCGGGCAGGGGCCGCTCGGTGGTCTCGTAGACGGTCAGCAGGCCCTCGCGGGCCAGCCGCGGGCGCAGGAGCCGCCAAAGCCGAAGGGTCACGTCGGCGTCCTCGGCCGCGTAGGCGGTGGCCGGCTCCAGCGCGACGTGCCTGAAGCTGATCTCGCTCTTGCCCGTGCCGCAGACCTGCTTGAACGGGATCGGCTTGTGGCCGAGCCACAGCTCGCTGAGCTCGTCCATGCCATGCCCGTGCAGGCCGGCCTCGAGCACCGAGCTGATCAGCATGGTGTCGTCGATCGGCGCGACCTGGATGCCGTAGCGGCTGAGCACGGCGATGTCGTACTTGGCGTTCTGCGCCACCTTCAGCACCGCCGGGTCCTCCAGCAGCGGCCTGAGGACGGCGAGGGCCTGGTCGAGGGGGATCTGCGCCAGGTCGGCGCCGCCCTCGCCGCCGAACAGCCCCTCGTCCTTCTCGCAATGGCCGAGCGGGATGTAGCAGGCCTCGCCCGGCGCCACGGCCAGCGACACGCCGCAGAGACCCGCGACGGCCGAGCCGAGCGCGTCGGTCTCGGTGTCGAAGGCGACCACGCCGATCTCTCGCGCGCGATCGACCCAGGCCTGCAGTGTCGGCAGGTCACGCACGCAGACGTACCGGCTGGTGTCGAAATGCTCGGTCTCGACCGGCGCTGCCGCCGGGCGCTCGGCCGCGCTGTAACCCCCGGCCGGGGCGGGCCTCGGCGCGCCCATCT
>DAORNX010000269.1:336-4108 GCA_035441225.1 Caulobacter sp. | reverse complement strand
ATCCCCATCTGCCGGGCCGCCAGGTCGCGCATGATCTCCTCCGACCCGCCGCCGATCGCGTTGACCCGCACCTCGCGATAGATCCGCTCGACCCGCGACCCACGCATGTAGCCCGCCCCGCCCATGATCTGCATCGCCTCGCGGGCGCAGTACTCCATGGTCTCGGTGGCCTGGACCTTGAGCAGGGCGATCTCGGCGATCGGCGACTCGCCGTTCTGGATCCGCCAGGCCAGGGTCTCCAGCCAGGCCTGGGTGGCGTTGATGCGCTTGTACATGTCGGCCAGCTTGTGGCGGATCACCTGGTGGTCGGCGAGCCGCTTGCCGAACGTCTTGCGCTCGCGGGCCCAGTCGATGGCGTCCTCGAGACAGACCCGCGAGAAGCCGATCGCCCCGGCGGTCATGCCGATCCGCTCGCCGTTGAAGTTCTGCATGATGCCGGAGAAGCCCATGTTCTCCTGGCCGATCAGGTTGTCGGCCGGCACCCGCACATCGTCGAAGAACAGCTGGGCCGTGTCGGACGCCCACCAGCCCTGCTTCTTCAGCGGCTGGCGGCTGAAACCCTCGCGCTCCCGCTCGATCAGCAGCAGGGAGACCCCGCCGGCCCCCTCCCCACCCGTGCGCACGGCGACGGTGTAGAAGTCGGCCCGCATGCCGCTGGTGATGTACATCTTGGAGCCGTTGACCACCCACTCATCGCCGTCGCGGCGGGCGGTGGTCTTCAGGTTGGCCACGTCGGAGCCGCCGGTCGGCTCGGTGATGGCCAGGGCGGAGATCTTCTCGCCCGACAGCACCTGCGGGATGATCCGGTCCTTCATCTCCTGGCTGCCCATGCGGCGGATCGGCGGCAGGCCGATGCCGTGGCTCATCAGGCTGGCGTTGACCCCGCCCGCGCCATGGCGGGCCATCTCCTGGCTGGTGACGATCGACATGAACGGGTCGGTGGCCACGCCGCCGTACTCCTCGGGCCAGCCCAGCCGCAGCAGGCCGATCTCCGAGGCCTTGCGGTACAGTTCGCGCGGGAACTCGCCGGCCTCGTCCCAGTCGTTGACGAAGGGCATGATCTCGGCCTCGACCCAGCGCCGCAGGGTGTCGCGCCAGGCGCGGTGGTGCGGCTCGTAGAACGGGCTGGTGCGGCTGTCGTCGAGCGGGGCGAGCGGGCTGGTCATGATGTCTCCGATCCGGCAACGCTTCTCGTTCGAGCGCTTTGAGACGATGGTGTCAGCCATTCCGCAGCGGCAGTCGAGAGACCTCGACCGCCCCCGACAGGAGCCTACCCATGTGTGATGACGACATTCACGTCGGCCTGCTGGTCGATCCGGCCGTGTCGCGCCGGACCTTTGGACTGATGACCCTGGCCGCCGCCGGCGCAGCCGGGTCCGCGCGCGCCGCCGTCCCGGTGGTCGAGACCGATGTGATGGTGAAGACGCCCGACGGCGAGGCCGACGCGGCGTTCTTCTATCCCGAGGGCAACGGCAAGTGGCCGGCGGTGCTGCTGTGGACCGACGTCGCCGCCCTGCGGCCGGCGTTTCGCGAGATGGGCCGGCGCCTGGCCGGCGAAGGCTACGCGGTGCTGGTTCCCAACGTCTATTACCGCAGCAAGCGGGCCCCGGTGATTTCGGCGGGCTTCGACTTCAACAAGCCCGAGGACCGGGCCATGCTGATGGCCATGCGGGCGACGCTGACGCCCGAGGCGGTGGACCGCGACGCCGCCGCCTATGTGGCCTTTCTCGACGCCCGGCCCCAGACCGACCTCGGAAGGAAGGTCGGCACACAGGGCTATTGCATGGGCGGCGCGCTGGCGTTCCGCACGGCCGCCGTGGCGCCGGGCCGGGTCGCGGCGGTGGGAAGTTTCCACGGCGGCGGCCTCTACACCGACAAGCCCGACAGCCCCCACCTGTTGATCGCCAGGACCCGCGCCGAATACCTGGTGCTGATCGCCGGCAACGACCATCAGCAGGATCCGACCATCGAGGGCAAACTGCGGTCAGCCTTTGGCGACGCGAACCGCCCGGCCAGGGTCGAGGTCTACGAGTCCGTCAAGCACGGCTGGTGCGTGCCCGGCAGCGCCGTCTACGACGAGCCGGCGGCCGAGAAGGCCTGGACCGAATTGCTGGCGATGTACCGGCGGGCGCTGACCTAGCCGCCGCGCGCGATGAAGCTCTGGAATCCGCCGAAGATCATCCGCTTGCCGTCGAACGGCATGGTGGCAAGATCCTGTTGCAGGCGCGGATCGGCCATGACCTTGGCGTTGATCTCGTCGCGCTTTTCGCGGGACTCGTAGGTGATCCAGGAGAAGACGACGATCTCGTCGTCCTCCGCCTGCACCGCGCGAGGAAAGGACGTCAGCTCGCCGTAGGGCGTGTCGTCGGCGAAGCACTCGACGTAGCTGAGCGCGCCCAGCTCCATCCAGACCTCGCCGCCCAGCGCGGCCATGGTCTTGTAGTCATCGATCCGGTTCTTCTTAACCGCGAGGATAAATCCATCGACATAGGGCATGGGGTCTCTCCTTTGGGCGCTACCTGACCACAGGACGAACGCGGGCGACAGGAACCGACACACCCCCTGTTAATCTCCCGCTAACCACGTCGACGAACGCCCCCTTAACCGTAACGCCGCCAGATTCCTTGGACTCTCTCGGGTTCAGGGGCTTGTTCAGACATGGCGTTCGGCGCGGAAACCATCATCCAGGGCGATTGCATCGAGCAGTTGCGCAAGTTGCCGGACAAGTCGGTCGATCTGGTGTTCGCCGACCCGCCCTACAATCTGCAGCTCGGCGGCGACCTGCTGCGGCCGGACAATTCCAAGGTCGACGCGGTCGACGACCACTGGGACCAGTTCGAGAGCTTCAGGGCCTACGACGACTTCACCCGCGCCTGGATGGCCGAGTGCCAGCGCGTCCTCAAGGACGACGGCGCCCTGTGGGTCATCGGCAGCTACCACAACATCTTCCGCGTCGGCACGGTGCTGCAGGACCTCGGCTTCTGGATCCTCAACGACGTGGTCTGGCGCAAGTCCAACCCGATGCCGAACTTCAAGGGCACCCGCTTCGCCAACGCCCACGAGACCCTGATCTGGGCGGCCAAGAGCCGCGGCGCCAAGCGCTACACCTTCAACTACGACGCCATGAAGATGGCCAACGACGAGGTGCAGATGCGCTCCGACTGGACCCTGCCGCTGTGCACGGGCGAAGAGCGCATCAAGGGCGCCGACGGCCACAAGGCCCATCCGACGCAGAAGCCTGAGGCCCTGCTCTACCGCGTGATCCTGACCTCGACCCGCCCCGGCGACGTGATCCTCGACCCGTTCTTCGGCGTCGGCACTACCGGCGCGGCGGCCAAGCGGCTGGGCCGCCGGTTCATCGGCATCGAGCGCGAGAGCGAATACATCGCCCATGCGAAGGAGCGCATCCGCAAGGTCGTGCCGGTGTCGCCGGAAGACCTTGAGGTGATGGGCAGCAAGAAGTCCGAGCCGCGGGTGCCGTTCGGCGCCGTCGTCGAGGCCGGCCTGCTGCGCCCGGGCGACACCGTCTGGTGCCCCAAGGGCCAGCGCGCGGCCAAGGTCCGCGCCGACGGCAGCCTGGCCGTCGGCGACCTGACCGGCTCGATCCACAAGGTCGGCGCCATGATCCAGTCCCAGCCCGCCTGCAACGGCTGGACCTACTGGCATTTCAAGTCTGACAAGGGCCTGGCGCCGATCGATGTGCTGAGGAGCAAGGTCCGGGCGGAGATGGCGGCTTAATTCTCCTCATTCCGTCATCCTCGCGCTCGTCGCG
>DAORNX010000269.1:0-219 GCA_035441225.1 Caulobacter sp. | reverse complement strand
AAGGCCTTGATGGAATGGTCCGCTCCGGACGGGCCCTTGCTCAAGGACCGCTTCGCGGCCGCGCAGCGGCGACCCCGCAGGGGTCGTCCTTGACCAAGACCCCGCCGGAGCAACACTGGCCGTCAAGACATCAGGGCGAGGTGCGCCTCACACTTTCCTCTCCCACTTGGGAGAGGGGGACCATGCGCAGCATGGTGGAGTGGGATGCGCCGCGGGTTG
>DAORNX010000268.1:0-4115 GCA_035441225.1 Caulobacter sp. | reverse complement strand
CCTGGCGGCGGGGTTCGGCGGGGGTCTGGTGACCGCCTCGGTGCTCGGCGGCGGCTTCGGGGGCAAGGGCGGGGGACCGGCCGGTTCGGTCGCCTCGGGCCCGACCGAGAAGCCGTCGCTGTGGTCGATGTTCGGCAAGCCCCGCGCCGCCGGCGCGCCCCGCCGGGGCATCCCCAAGCCGGACGGATTCGCCGTCTGGAAGACGCGGCTCGACACCAGCAAGGCCGATCCGCTGGCCTGTATCGAGATGACCCGGCCGCTCGACCCGGGCAAGGCCTATGCGGACTATGTGCTGGTCTCGCCCGACCTCGGCGGCACGCCGGCGGTCAGCGTCAACCAGAAGAACAGGGCCGAGCTGTGCATCGGCGGCCTGGGCCTGACCGAACGGCGCGTGACCCTGCTCAAGGGCCTGCCGGGCGCGGGCGGCCAGACCCTGGCGGCCAATGCCGACGTCGATTTCACCTTCGGCGAGAAGCCGCCCTATGTCGGCTTCGCCGGCGACGGCGTGATCCTGCCGCGCGAGGACGCCGACGGCGTCGGCATCGAGACGGTCAACGTCACCCGGCTGTCGATCGAGGTCTGGCGCGTCGCCGACCGCAACCTGGTGCGCACCTCGATCAGCGCGCCGGACCCGACCGGCGAGGGCGACTGGCCGGGCGACTATGGCGACGACAGTCCCAACGACGAGGGCCGGGTGGTCTGGAAGGGCGACGTGGCCGTGCGCGGCGGCGCCGGCGAGCGGGTGACCACGGTCTTCCCGCTCGGCGCGGTGCTCAAGGACATGCAGCCCGGCGGCTATGTGATCAAGGCGCGCGACGCCTCGTCCAGGCCCACGGCCGCCGACGACCAGGACGAGGAAAGCGAAGGCGTGCAGCCCGCCCAGGCGCGACGCTGGATCGTGTTCACCGACATGGCGATGATCGCCTACGACGGCGCCGAGTCGCTCGATGTGGTGGTCCGGTCGCTGAAGAGCGCGCGGGTGCTGCCGGGCACGCGGGTGGCCCTGGTGGCCAAGAATGGCGAGACCCTCGCCGACGCCCGCACCGACAGCGCCGGCCGCGTCCGGTTCCTGCGACCCTTGCTCGAGGGCGACGGAGCCCTGCATCCCAGGATGGTCATGGCCTACGGCGCCCAGGGCGATCTGGCCGTGCTCGACCTCGACCGCTCGCCGGTCGACCTGTCGAAACAGGGCATGGGCGGCCGCAACGCGCCCGCCGCCGACGACGACGAGACCGGCGGCCGGGTGGCCGACAGCGAGATCGACGGCTTCCTCTATGCGGACCGGGGCATCTACCGTCCCGGCGAGACGGTCCATCTGTCGGCCCTGATCCGCGATCTGCAGTCGAGGGCGGTCAAGGACCGCAAGGGCGTGCTGATCATCCGCCGGCCCTCGGGCGTCGAGTTCAAACGGGTGGCCTTCGACCGCGCGCCCACCGGCGCCGTGACCGCCGACGTCGTCCTGCCCAGGAGCGCGCCCCGCGGACGGTGGAAGGCGTCGCTCGAGATCGAGGGCGTCAAGGCGGCGGCCGGGGAGATGGCCTTCTCGGTCGAGGATTTCGCGCCGCAGCGGCTGGCCGTTAGCACCGAGGGACGGGAGACCACGCCACTGGCGGCCGGCGAGACTCGCCAGGTCTCCGTCATGGCCCGCTTCCTCTATGGCGCGGCCGGCGCCGGTCTGCAGACCCAGGGCGAGGCGCGGATCATGGCCGATCCGAACCCCTTCCCGGCCTTCAAGGGCTATGAGTGGGGCGACCAGCAGACGACGTTCGCCGAGAAGTTCATCGAACTGGGCTCGTCGGTGACCGACGGCGAGGGCCGGGCGGTGCTGTCCGTCGCCGCGTCCGAGGCCGGCGACACCACCGCGCCGTTGAAGGCCACGGTGACCGCGTCGGTGTTCGAACCGGGCGGCCGTCCCGTGCGCGAGAGTCTGTTTCTCAAAGTCCGCACTCGCCCCGTCTACCTCGGGGTGAAGGTTGAACAGACCGACGCCGCCGGCGGGTCCGCGGCCCCGGTGACGCTCGACTTCATCGCCGTCAACGCGCAGGGCGAGCGGATCGCCGCCCCCGGGGCGAGCTATACCCTGATCGCCGAAAACTGGGACTACGACTGGTTCCAGCAGGACGGCCGCTGGCAGTGGCGGCGCACCAGCCGCGACGTGGTGGTCCAGAAGGGCGCCCTGAACATCGGCGCCGGCGGCGCGGCGCGGATCGCCCGGCGACTCGGCTGGGGCGACTACCGCGTGGTCGTCGAGGGCCCCGGCGGGGCCAAGAGCGTGATCCGCTTCGCCGCCGGCTGGGGCGCCCCGGCCAAGGACGCCGAGGCGCCGGACTTCGTCCGCATCAGCGCCGGGACCGGGGTCCACGCCCAGGGCGACTCCGTCACCCTGACCATCAAGGCGCCCTACGCGGGCGAGGCCCAGGTGGCCGTGGCCACCGACCGGGTCATCGACTTCAAGACCTTCTCGGTCGGCCCCAACGGCGGATCGGTGACCCTAAAGACGGACGCGGCCTGGGGCGGCGGCGCCTATGTGCTGGTCAGCGTGATCCAGCCCCGGGACCCGGCGGCCACGCCCAAGCCGAGGCGCGCGCTCGGCCTGATGTATGTTCCGCTGGATCCGAAGGGCCGCAAGCTGGCCGTCGAGCTGGGCACGCCGGTGAAACTCAACAGCCGCGCGCCCGTCGAGGTGCCGGTCACCGTCCGGGGCCTGGGCCTCGGCCAGCGCGCCCGCGTGACCGTCGCGGCGGTCGACGAGGGCATCCTGCGCCTGACCCGCTTCGACGCGCCCGATCCGGTGAAATGGTACTTCGGCAAGCGCGCCCTGACGCTCGACTACCGTGACGACTACGGCCGCCTGCTCGATCCGAACCTCGGGGCGCCGGCCAACGTCAACTTCGGCGCCGACCAGCTCGGCGGCGAGGGCCTGACCGTGACCCCGATCAAGTCGGTGGCCCTGTGGTCGGGCGTGGTCGAGACCGGGCTCGACGGCAAGGCGCGCATCAAGCTGCCGGCCGCCGACTTCAACGGCGAGCTGCGGGTCATGGCCGTGGCCTGGACGGACGAGGCCGTCGGCTCGGCCGCCAAGGCCATGACGGTGCGCGAGGCGGTGATCGCCGACCTCAACCTGCCGCGCTTCCTGGCGCCGGGCGATCGGCCGTTCGCGACGCTCGAGCTGCACAACGTCGAGGGCGCCGCCGGCGGCTACACGGCCGAGACCAGTTCCTCGGGCGGCGTGGTGATGACGTTCAGGAAGCTGTTCCAGCTGGCCCTCGGCCAGCGGGTCGCCGAACGGATCCCGTTCCTGGCGCCGACCCGCTCGGGTGTCGGCAAGGTCGGCTTCAAGGTCGCCGGGCCGAACTTCTCGACGGCCAAGGACTATCCGATCCAGACCCGCCTGGGCTGGAGCCCGATCACCCGCACGACGGTCGAGCTGCAGCGGCCGGGCGAGGCCTTCACGCCGCCGGCGCAGCTGCTGTCGGGTCTGGCGGCGGGCGATGTCAGCCTGCAGGTCAGCTACTCGCCGTTCCGCGGCTTCGACCCGGCGCCGATCGCCGTGGCCCTGTCGCGCTATCCCTATGGCTGCACCGAACAGGTGGTCTCGGTCGCCTATCCGCTGCTGTTCGCCCGCGAACTGGCGGCCGATCCGAAGAAGCGCTCGTCCTCGGCGGCGTTGAACGACGCGGTCGGCCGGCTGCTCGATCGCCAGACCCTCGACGGGGCCTTCGGCCTGTGGCGGGTCGGCGACGGCGAGGCCGACGCCTGGCTGGGCGCCTACGCCACCGACTTCCTGTGGGAAGCCCGGCTGCGCGGCGCGCCCGTGCCCGAGGCGGCGATGGAGCGGGCGCTTGGCGCGATGCGGCAGATCAGCCGGCCGGAGGGCTGGGCCAGCGTGTCCTACCGCCTCGAGTATCCGGAAAGCTGGTATCGCAACGAGGCCGAGTCGAAGAAGGCCACCGAGCGGATGCGCAGCCGCGCCTCGGCCTACGCCCTGTATGTTCTGGCCAAGGCCGGCCGCGGCGACCTGGCCCGGCTGCGCTGGTGGCACGACGTCCATATGAAGGACGACGACTCGCCCCTGGCCCGGGCCCAGGTCGGCGCGGGGCTGGCCCTGATGGGCG
>DAORNX010000267.1:0-4123 GCA_035441225.1 Caulobacter sp. | reverse complement strand
TTCGATCTGACCGGCAAGGTCGCGATCATCACCGGCAGCTCGCGCGGCATCGGCAAGGCGATCGCCGAACGCATGGCCCAGCATGGCGCAAAGGTGACCATCTCCTCGCGCAAGGCCGGCCCCTGCGACGAGGTCGCCGCCGAGATCAACGGCACGTACGGCGCAGGCACGGCCATCGCCGTCCCGGCCAACATCTCGTCCAAGGAAGACCTGCAACGGCTGGTCGACGAGACGCGCAAGGCCTTCGGCAAGGTCGATGTCGTCGTCTGCAACGCCGCGTCCAACCCCTACTACGGACCGCTGGCCGGCATCGCCGACGACCAGTTCCGCAAGATTCTCGACAACAACATCATCTCCAACCACTGGCTCATCAACATGGTCATCCCGGAGATGATCGAGCGGAAGGACGGGGCGGTGATCATCGTCTCCTCGATCGGCGGCCTGCGCGGCAGCCCGGTGATCGGGGCCTACAACATCTCCAAGGCGGCCGACTTCCAGCTGGCCCGCAACCTGGCCCATGAGTACGGCAAGCACGGCATCCGCGTGAACTGCATCGCGCCGGGCCTGATCAAGACCGACTTCGCCAAGGCCCTGTGGGACAATCCCGAGACCCTCAAGCGCTCGACCGAGACCGTGCCGCTGCGCCGCATCGGCGAACCGGACGAGATCGCCGGCGCGGCGGTGTTCCTGGCCTCGGCGGCGGGGACGTTCATGACCGGCCAGGCGGTCGTCGTGGATGGCGGCGCGACGATCTAGGCAGCGCTCGGACGGACCGCTCCAGGGGCGGACCAGCCCTGATGTCTTGAAGGCCAGTCTTGCTCCGGCGACGGCCCTGCTCAAGGACCGCCTTCGGCGGCCGCGCAGCGGCGACCCCGAAGGGGGTCGTCCTTGACCAGGTCCGACGTCCGGAGCGCATCATTCCATCAAGGCCAGAGGGCGACTCTACATCCGGCTTGAAGATTCATTGATGATCATCTAATTAGACGCAGATCAATGGATCTGCGCCCGTGCCCGAAGCCGACATCGCCACCCTGCTGGCCTTCTTCAAGGCCATGGCCAATGAGAGCCGTCTGCGCATCATCGGCCTCGTCGCCGAGCGCGAGCGCAGCGTGCAGGAGCTGGCCGAGCTGCTGAACCTGAAGGAGCCCACGGTCTCCCACCACCTGGCGGCCCTCAAGGCGCTGGATTTGCTGCATGTGCGGGTAGAGGGGGTCACCCACTGGCACAGGCTGCGCCCCGAAGGCCTGCACGACTTCAACCGCGCCCTGTTCGACCAGAAGGACCTGACCGCCCTGGCGAAGCCGGAGCAGACCTGGGAGGAGAAGGTCATCGCCAACTTCCTCCTGCCTGACGGCACGCTGAAGACCCTGCCGGCCAGCCGCCGCAAGCGCTGGGTGCTGCTCAAGTGGCAGATGTCGGGCTTCGAGGAAGGCCGCCGCTATGCGGAGAAGGAGGTCAACGCCATCCTCCAGCGCCGCCACCCCGACGTCGCCACCATTCGCCGCGAGATGATCGGCTGGAAAATGCTGGCCCGCGAGGACAACGTGTACTGGCGCCTGCCGGAGGACCAGTGGGAAGAGGCGTGACCTAGCAGGCCGCGGCGCGCGCCGCCGCCAGCCGCTCCACGCCCGCGTCAAGGGTTTCGTCGCGCTTCGCGAAGCACAGGCGGATGATGTGGGGCGGCGCGTCCTGTTCGTAGAAGGCCGACACGGGGATCGCCGCCACGCCGTGGTCCCTGACTGCCCTCAGGCAGAAGGCCCGGTCATCTTCGGTGACCCCCGACGCCGCCAGATCGACGTTGAGGAAATAGGTCCCCGCCGCCGGCAACACGGTGAACCCCTCCCGTGTCAGTCCGGCCGCCAGCCGGTCCCGCGACGCCTGAAGCTGGCCCGGCATGGTCGCGAACCAGTCCGCGCAGTTGTCCAGGCCCCAGGCGACGGCGGCCTGCAACGGCGGGGGGGTGGTGAAGGTCAGGAACTGGTGCGCCCCGGCCAGCCCCCTGGTCAGGGCCGGCGCGGCGCACAGGAAGCCGACCTTCCAGCCGGTCAGGGCGAACATCTTTCCGGCCGAACCGATCTTGACCGTCCGCTCGCGCATGCCGGGGAAGCTCATCATCGAGCGGAAGGTCCGGCCGTCGAAGACGATCTGCTCCCAGACCTCGTCGCAGACGGCGATCGCATCGTGGGCCACGCAGAACTCGGCCAGCAGGGCCAGGTCCTCGCCAGGGAAGATCACCGCCGCCGGATTGACCGGATTGTTCAGCACCACCATGCGGGTCTTCGGCGTGAAAGCCGCTTCGAGCATGTCGCGCGTGATGCGCCAGTGTGGCGGCGCCAGGGTGGCCAGCCGCGGAACGCCGCCGGCGCGGCGGACCATCGGGGCGTAGGCGTCATAGAGCGGCTGGAACAGCAGCACCTCGTCGCCCGGCGAGACCAGGCTCAGGAAGGCCGCGGCCAGGGCCTCGGTGGCGCCGGAAGTCACCGTCACCTCGGTCTGCCAGTCGAGGTCCAGGCCCTGGAACCGCGCATAGTGGTCGGCGGCCGCCCGCCGCAGCTCGGGCAGGCCGCGCATCGGCGGATACTGGTTGTAGCCGGTCAGCGCCTCCTCGGCCGCGCGGCGACGCACCGCCTCGGGACCCGGTTCGTCGGGAAAGCCCTGGCCCAGGTTGATCGCCCCGGTCTCGCGGGCGAGGCCGCTCATCACCTCGAAGATCGTCGTCGGCAGGTCGGCGTAGACGGGATGAACCAAGACTGGGGCTCCTTGCGCGACCGGCTTGCGGGATGCTGCGGCAGTTCCCAAACTCATGCCATGCGCATCGTCGATTTCGAACCCCGCCATGCGCCGGCCTGGCGGGCGCTGAACGAGGCCTGGATCGGCCGGCACTTCGCGATCGAGCCGGCCGACGAGGTCGTGCTGGCCGATCCGGTCGGCCAGGTCGTCGGGCCGGGCGGTCACATCTTCATGGCCGAGGATGCGGACGGCCGCGCCATCGGCTGCGTGGGCCTGAAGGCCATGGAGGGTGGCGGCTACGAGGTGATCAAGATGACCGTGGCCGAGGCTGCCCGCGGCACGGGCCTGGGCCGCGACCTGATGCGCGCCTGCATCGACCGAGCGAAGGAGCTGGGCGCGCCCAGGCTCTACCTGGAGACCAACAGCAGCCTGGGCCCGGCCCTCGGCCTCTACCGCGCCATGGGCTTCGTCGACCTGCCGCGGCACGACACGCCCTACGCCCGCTGCGACGTCTGGATGGCGCTGGAGCTCTAGCCGGCCATGCTGGCGAGCATGGCGCCCATCCTCTGGTGCAGCAGGTTGATCGCCTTCAGCGGCCGCACCATGACCTTGAAGCGGGTGATCCTGCCGGCCTCGTTCCAATGGATGATGTCGACGCCGTTGATGCGGATGCCGTCGATCTCGGTGACGAACTCCAGCACGGCGCCCGTCGGGGAGAACCATTCGTGCTCGTAGTGGAAGCTGTCGTTGTTGAGCACCGCCGCCGCCCCAAGCAGGTATTTCATGGTGATCGGCCGGCCGGCCTGGGGCGTGTGGACCACGGGCGATTCGAAGACGACGTCCTCGTCCAGCAGATCCTTGAGCGCCGCGGCGTCGAGCGTCTCGAGATAGGCGTGCCACTTCTGGATCGGCGCGGGCGTCATGGTTTCCTCCGGGGATGGTGAGCCGGTTCTACCACAGGGGCTGACGAAGGGGTCAAACCGGGCTTGCCTCGCGGCGGAATTTTCGCTTTGAAGCCCCCGTGTAAAATCGCCGAAAGATCCTATGAGTCTGCTGAAGCAACCGACCTTCGCCGAGCGCCAACAGGCCGCGGCCGAAGCCAAGAAGGCCATGCTGGCCAAGTTCAAGCCGAAGCCCGCCGTCGTCGACCCCAACTTCGTCCACCGCGAGGAGCGGTTGGCCGCCGAGCGCGAGGCTGCTCGCGCGGCCCGCGAACTGGCCAAGGAGGAGGCCCGCAAGGCGGCCGAGGCCAGGGCCGAGGCCCAGCGCCTCGCCGAGGCGAAGGCCGCCGAGGAGCGCCGCCTGGCCCTGCTCAACGACGAGGAAGCCCAGCTCGCGCTCAAGCGCGAGGAACGCAAGGCCCGCAAGGCCGAAGCCAAGGCCGAGGCCCGCG
>DAORNX010000266.1:3846-4124 GCA_035441225.1 Caulobacter sp. | reverse complement strand
CCAGGCGGATCATGTCGCCGTCCCGAACCCTGGCCAGCGGGCCGCCGACAGCCGCCTCCGGCGTCACATGGATGGCCGCCGGCACCTTGCCCGACGCGCCGGACATCCGGCCGTCGGTGACCAGCGCCACCCGGTGGCCGCGGTCCTGCAGCACAGACAGGGCCGGCGTCAGCGCGTGAAGTTCGGGCATGCCGTTGGCCGCGGGGCCCTGGAACCGGACGACGGCGACGAAGTCCCGGTCCAGCGCGCCGCGCCGGAAGGCCTCCTGCAGCGCGTCC
>DAORNX010000266.1:0-3797 GCA_035441225.1 Caulobacter sp. | reverse complement strand
CTTCACCGCCGAGACCTTGATGACCGCCTGGCCCAGGACGCCGGCCAGCCGCCTCAGCCCACCCTCGCGCTCGAACGGATCGTCGGCGGGTCGCAGGATCGCCCGGTCGAGGCTTTGCGTGGCCCCGTCGCGCCAGGCCAGCGCCTCGCCGTCCAGATGCGGCTCCCGGGCGTAGCGATGCAGGCCGCGGCCGGCGACGGTCAGCACATCGTCGTGGACCAGGCCCGCCCGCAACAGCTCGCGCACCACGAAGGCTATGCCGCCGGCGGCATGGAACTGGTTCACATCGGCCGAGCCGTTAGGATAGACGCGCGCCAGCAGCGGCGTCGCCCGGGACAGGTCGTCGAAATCCTCGAGCCGCAGCAGAATACCGGCCGCCCGGGCCACGGCGACCATGTGCAGCACGTGATTGGTCGAGCCGCCCGTGGCCATCAGTCCGACCAGGCCGTTGACCACCGCCTTCTCGTCGATGACGTGGCCCGATGGCGTCCAGTCGTTCGAGCGGGGCCCGATCGCCGCGCAACGCTTCGCGGCCGCCGCGACCAGGGCGTCGCGCAGCGGCGTGCCCGGATGGATGAAGGCCGAGCCCGGCAGGTGCAGGCCCATCATCTCCATCAGCATCTGGTTGGAATTGGCCGTGCCGTAGAAGGTGCAGGTGCCCGGGCCGTGGTAGCTGGCCTGCTCGGCGGCCAGCAGTTCCTCGCGGGTCGCCTTGCCCTCGGCGTAGAGGGCGCGGATCCTGGCCTTCTCGGCGTTGGGCAGGCCAGAGGTCATCGGCCCGGCCGGGACGAAGATCGCCGGCAGATGGCCGAAGGTCAGGGCCCCGATGGCGAGGCCAGGCACGATCTTGTCGCAGACGCCGAGAAACAGGCCCCCGTCGAAGGCGTCATGAGTCAGGGCGACGGCCGTGGCCATGGCGATCACGTCGCGGCTGAACAGCGAGAGCTCCATACCGGGCCGGCCCTGGGTGACGCCGTCGCACATGGCCGGCACGCCACCGGCGAACTGGGCCGTGGCCCCGACCTCGCGGGCCGCGGCCTTGATCAGGGCCGGATAGCGCTCGAGCGGCTGGTGGGCGCTGAGCATGTCGTTGTAGGCCGAGACGATCCCGAGGTTGGGGGCGGTCGGATCGAGCGCCCGCAGGCGGTCCTTCGGATCGGCCCCGGCGAAGGCGTGTGCCCAGTTGGCGCAGCTGAGCCTGGCACGGCCCGGGTCGCCGGCGCGGGCCGCGTCGATGTGCGCCAGATAGGCGGTGCGGGTCGGACGGCTGCGCTCGACGATGCGGGCGGTGACCTCCAGAACGACGGGGTTCACGGGCGTCTCCATGGTGTCAGGGCGACCAGATCACGCGCACGGGCATGTCGGTCGCCCTGAACAACGCGTGGATCGGCAGGTCGTCCCGATCCTCGAGGATTCGGCGTTTCGCCTCGCCCCGTATCAACACGATCGTCAGAAAGGCCTGCCGCAGGGCGTGGAGCGTCAGGCTCAGGCGTTCGATGGCCGGCGCCGGGTCGCCGGCCGGCACGGCGACCACCAGGCTGCCGCCGAACGGATCGAGCCCCTCCTCCAGCGCCGGGCTGCCGGGAAACAGCGAGGCGATATGGCCATCCTCGCCCATGCCGAGCAGGATGACGTCCGCCGGGAACATATCCTCCAGCGCGGCCTCGGCCGCCTCGACGGCCTCCTCGGCGGTCGGCGCGTCGGACCATAGCGGTATGAACCGGGCGGCCGCCGCCGGTCCGACCAGCAGTCGCGCGCGCAGCTGGCGCTCGTTGGACTCAGGCGAGGTCGGCCGGACCCAGCGCTCGTCCGACAGGGTCACGCTGACCTGGTCCCACGGCAGCGGCAGGGTCGACAGCAGATCGTAGACCGGTCCGGGGGTCGCGCCGCCGGTGGCGACGAAACGGGCGTGGTCGTTCTCGGCCAGGCCTGCGGCCAGCCAGTCGGCGATGGCCTCGGCGGCGGCCAGGGCGGCCGCCTCCGGCGTCTCGCAGACCTCCATGACCGGCCGGCTATTCATTCCAGGACCGTCCCGACCGCTCGATCAGGGCGAAGGCGCCGCCTGGGCCCCAGGACCCGGCCGGATAAGGCCTCGGCGCCATGCCGGCCTCGACCCAGGCGTCCGCCACGCCGTCGACGAACCGCCAGGCCGCCTCGACCTCGTCATTGCGAACGAACAGCGTCGGGTCGCCGCGCAGGGCGTCGAGCAGCAGCCGCTCGTAGGCGATGCGCCGCCGGCCGCCCTCCTCGCCGAGGGCCTTGGCCAGGCTCAGCGACAGCGGCAGGGGCTGCAGGCGCATGACCTCCTGGGTCAGGCCCGGTCGCTTGTTCATGATCGTCAGGGCGATGTCCTCGTCGGGTTGCAGCGCGATGACCAGCCGATTGGCCTGCAGATCCCCCACGGCGGCGCCGCCGAAGATCGAATGGGGCACCGGCTTGAACTGGATGACGATTTCCGTGCAGCGCTCGGCCATGCGCTTGCCGGTGCGCAGGAAGAAGGGCACCCCGGCCCAGCGCCAGTTGTCGATCCAGGCCGTCAGGGCGACGAAGGTCTCGGTCGAGGACGCCCGGCCGACTTCGGACTCATAGCTTTCGACGGCCCGGCCATCGACCACACCGTCTCCGTACTGCCCCCGCACGCTGTCGCTGGCCGCCGAGGCGCGGGTGAACGGCCGCAGGGAGCGCAGCACCTTGACCTTTTCGTTGCGCACCGCGTCCGGCTCGAGGTCCGACGGCGGCTCCATGGCGACCAGGCAGAGCAGCTGCAGCATGTGGTTCTGCAGCATGTCGCGGATGGCGCCATAGTCGTCGTAATAGGGCCAGCGGTCGCCCACGCCGTGGGTCTCGGCCACGGTGATCTGCACATGGTCGATGCTGACGTTGGTCCACAGCGGCTCGAACAGGGTGTTGGCGAAACGCAGGGCGATCAGGTTCTGCACCGTCTCCTTGCCCAGGTAGTGGTCGATGCGGAACACGCGACTCTCGGGCACGGCGGCGGCGATGGCGGCGTTGATCTGGCGCGAGCTTTCCAGATCGCGGCCGATCGGCTTTTCCAGCACCAGCCGGGTGCGCTCGCCGGTCAGGCCCGCCGCCTGCAGCGCCCGGGTGACCGGCGCGAACAGGCTGGGCGACAGGGCGTAGAAGAACACAAGCTCGCCGTGCTGGCCGATCCGCCCGGCCAGCGTCCTGGCCCCCTCGGCCTGGCCCGCGTCGGCGGCGCAGTAGTCGAGGCGGGCGCTGAGCCGGTCCCAGCCGTCGGTGTCGAACAGGTCGCGCCTTTCCATATCGGCCTTCACCTCGGCGCGATAGCTGTCTGCGTCCCCGGGCGCCCGGCCGACCGCGATGATCCGCAGGCCGGCCGGCAGAAGGTGGTCGAGCTCAAGGTGATACAGCGACGGCAGCAGCATCCGCATCGCCAGATCGCCCGCGCCGCCGAGAAGGACCAGAACGGGGGCGGCTTGCGGCATGACGGCTCCTTCGCGGACACCCCCTGTCTTAGCGGGGGCGCGACGCTACGTCAGCGTTTGAAGGCGGGGAGGGTTCAGGTTTCGGGCGCGGGGGGCGCGCAAAGAAAAAACCCCCCGGCGTTTCCGCCGGGGGGCCTGATCGGGTGTTGCGTGGTTCGACACGCGACCGGCGGTCGCTGCTCACCATGACGTACGCCAGCGCCCGTCATCCTGAGCAGCCGCGCAGCGGCGTGTCGAAGGACGCAGGTAGATCCTACTCGACGATCTTGGCCACCACGCCGGCGCCGACGGTGCGGCCGCCTTCGCGGATGGCGAAGCGCAGGCCCTGGT
>DAORNX010000265.1:0-4126 GCA_035441225.1 Caulobacter sp. | reverse complement strand
GCTCGCCGCGGGCCAGCTGGCGCTGGGTGGCGGCGTCGAGGTCGGAGCCGAACTTGGCGAAGGCGGCCATCTCGCGGTACTGGGCGAGCTCGCCCTTGATCGGGCCGGCGACGGTCTTCATGGCCTTGATCTGGGCCGAGGAGCCCACGCGCGACACCGAGATGCCGACGTTCACGGCCGGGCGGATGCCCTGGAAGAACAGGTCGGTCTCGAGGAAGATCTGGCCGTCGGTGATCGAGATCACGTTGGTCGGAATGTAGGCCGACACGTCGTTGGCCTGGGTCTCGATGACCGGCAGGGCGGTCAGCGAGCCGGAGCCGTTGTCCTCGTTCAGCTTGGCGGCCCGCTCGAGCAGGCGGCTGTGCAGGTAGAAGACGTCGCCCGGATAGGCTTCGCGGCCCGGCGGACGGCGCAGCAGCAGGGACATCTGGCGATAGGCCACGGCCTGCTTGGAAAGGTCGTCATAGATGATGACGGCGTGCATGCCGTTGTCGCGGAACCACTCGCCCATGGCGCAGCCCGAGAAGGGCGCCAGGAACTGCAGCGGGGCCGGCTCGGAGGCGGTCGCGGCGACGACGATGGTGTAGTCGAGCGCGCCATGCTCCTCGAGGGTCTTGACGATCTGGGCGACGGTCGAGCGCTTCTGGCCGATGGCGACGTAGATGCAGTAGAGCTTCTCGCCCTCGTTGCCCGAGGCGTTGACGGCCTTCTGGTTGAGGATGGTGTCGATCGCCACGGCGGTCTTGCCGGTCTGACGGTCGCCGATGATCAGCTCGCGCTGGCCGCGGCCGATCGGGATCAGGGTGTCGATGGCCTTGAGGCCCGTCTGCACCGGCTCATGCACCGACTTGCGCGGGATGATGCCCGGAGCCTTGACGTCGACCCGGCGGCGCTCGGCCACGTTGGTGATCGGGCCCTTGCCGTCGATCGGCTCGCCCAGCGGGTTGACGACGCGGCCCAGCAGGCCCCGTCCGACCGGAACGTCGACGATCTCGCCCAGACGGCGGACTTCGTCGCCTTCCTTGATCTGCTGGTCCTGGCCGAAGATCACGACCCCGACGTTGTCGCGCTCGAGGTTCAGGGCCATGCCCTTGACCCCGGCCTTGGGGAATTCGACCATTTCGCCGGCCTGGACCTTGTCCAGTCCGTAGACGCGGGCGATCCCGTCGCCGACGCTCAGCACGGACCCGACGTCGGAGACGTCGGCTTCCTCGCCGAAGCTGGCGATCTGCGACTTGAGGATGGCCGAAATTTCGGCGGCGCGGATATCCATAGGTCTTACGCTCTCTTGAGGGCGAATTTCAGGGAGTCGAGCTTCGACTTCAGCGAAGCATCGAACAGGCGGGAACCGACGCGCACCTTGATGCCGCCGAGAATGGCGGGATCGACACGGGTCGAGATTTCAGGGTCCTTGCCCAGGGCCTGACGCAGGGCGGCGGCGAGCCCCTTGCTCTGGGCGGCGGTCAGCGGCAGCGCCGTGACCACGTCGGCGGCGATGACGCCACGCCGGGCGGCCGAAAGGGCGCGGAAGGCGTCGATGATCTCGACCAGGGCGCCGGTGCGACGGTTGGCCGACAGCAGGCCGATGAACTTGCGGGTGACCGGGTTCAGCCGGGCCTTCTCGGCCACGGCGGCCAGGCCGAGGCCCTTTTCGTCGGATGTGAAGGTCGGCGAGGTCAGTAGACGGCGCAGGTCGGCGCTTTCGCCCCAGGCCTTCCTGAGACTGACCAGGTCCGCCTCCACCGCCGCCGTCGCACCGGCCTCCTCGGCCAGTTCAAACAGGGCTCGCGCGTAGCGCTGGCCTACTTCCGTCGCCTTGGTGTCGTCCGCCACTTGTTCAACCGTCCGGTGCGTCGCGCACCGCGTCCTGGGTATGCCCCTTGGCGCGGCGCTAAAGTCTTGAAAGTGCTTGGAAAAGCACATGAGCCGGCGGGCCGTGAATGTCCTCCGGCCCGAAGCCGCGCGCCTGATAGCATGCGTTCTGTTGCATCGCAACGGCGCGGGCGGCCCTAAGCTAGCCGCCCCTTACCCGAAATACGCCGGAGGCGGCCGCGGCGCGACGCCCGTCGGGCAGGCGCGCCTCACCGTGGACGAACACCAGGCTGCGGGTGGCCCGGTCGACGCGCGCGCATATGGCGAGGGCGGAGGGATCGCCCGCGACGCCGTAGTCGAGCGTCAGGGATACCGGAACAACGTCGCGGCCATCGGCGGCGGCCGCGATCAGGGCGCGTTCAAGCGCCGCGGCGAGGGAAGGCGTGTCGGTCATGTCGGCGGCTGCCTTACCGTCGCCCGTGACAAAGAAAAAGGGCGGCGGTCGAAACCGCCGCCCTGCGCCACTGGCGAGTTGCTCGAGGAAACAAACCGGACGGCGGGCCGCCCGGGGCAGCAAAGACTAGTTGGCCGCGGCGTTGCAGGCTTCCAGGTCGGCGCCCTGGAGCGGCTTGCGGTCGCTGCCATAGGCGGTCAGGGCGCCCACTTCCTTGGCGAGGGCCTTGCAGCCCGCCGTGGTGGCGGAGCGCGACGGCGCGGTGAGCGCGACACAGCTGGCGCCCTCGCAGGTGAACACGGCGCCGCCGGCCACGATCTTGGTCTTGGCCGCGACAGGCGTCTTCAGCGAAGCGGTGACCTTGCCGTCGGCCCAGGCCGCGCCGGCAAACGACAGGGAGAGGACGGCGGCAGCCGTCAGCATACGGAGTTTCATGGTTTCGCCCTCCGGCGTAATTCGGGGTGGTGATCGTTGTTTCAAGCTCGGATCGGTACTGGCCCCGCCCGCCCCGCTGAACTGCCGCCGGTATCCCCACCGACGACGCGAAACGAACTAAGCATTGCTTAGATATCAACGATCATAAAAGTGGCGCAAGCGGAATCTTCACAGTGCTTAGATTTTTCTGAGAATCGCTCTCAACGCTCGAGCATGGAATCCAGCTTGCGACGGGCCTGTTCGTGCACCTGGTCCCGATCCTCGACCAGGGCCATGGAGCGAATTCCGCCCCGCCGGTCGCCGCTGTCCGGCAGGAACCAGAAAAGGTCGGTGGACTGCTTCTGGGTCATCGACCAGAGCACCGCCGCCAGGATCGAGCCGGCGCCTGCCGCGGCCATCACCGGCCAGATGCCGTGAACATCGGCGCTGGTGATGAGCGCCAGCCGCTCGGCCAGCACCTGGCGATCAGGCGCCTTGGCCGCCAGCCCGCCCAGATAGCTCAGCACCAGGTGCATGGCGCCCGAGACGGACAGGGCGACGGCGAGGGCGAACAGCCGGGGCTGAATGAAAAGCCCGACGGCCGCACCCAGAATCGCTGCGGCGATGATCAGGATCATGGGCGCCAGCATCCTCCCCCGAGGTGAACGAAACGCTGACGGCCCGAAGTCCGCGAGCTTCCGTCGGGTCACGGTTGCCGCGCACGTAAGGCGGCGCATACTGGCGAAAAGCCACAAGAGACTTCCGGGAGCGCGCCATGGACTTCGCCCTTGACCCCAAGCTGGTCGCCTATCTCGCCGAGCTCGACGAGTTCATCGAGACGACCATCATGCCGCTGCAGGCGCAGGACGATAACGACCGGTTCTTCGACCATCGGCGCGAGCACGCCCGGACCGACTGGGACAATGGCGGCCTGCCGCGCCCCGAGTGGGAGGAACTGCTGGCCAAGGCCCGCAAGCTGGCCGACGACGCCGGCCACTACCGGTTCGCCTGGCCAAGGGAGATGGGCGGCAAGGACGGCAGCCAGCTATGGATGGCGGTGATCCGCGAGCACCTTGCGGCCAAGGGTCTGGGCCTGTTCAACGACCTGCAGAACGAGCACTCGATCGTCGGCAACAATCCCTTCGTGCTGATGTTCAAGGAGTTCGCCACGCCCGAGCAGGTCGCCCGCGACGGCGACAAGCTGCTCAACGGCACGATGCGGGCGGCCTTCGGCCTGACCGAGCCCAACCACGGCAGCGACGCCACCTTCATGGAAACCACGGGGGTCCGCGAGGAGAAGGACGGCAAGCCCGGCTGGCGCATCAAGGGCGAGAAGATGTGGACCACCGGCATGCACGTGGTCACCCACGTGATGGTCTTCGCCCGCACCAGCGGCAAGGACGGCGACGCCCTGGGCATCACCTGTTTCATCGTCCCCCGCGAGCA
>DAORNX010000264.1:0-4166 GCA_035441225.1 Caulobacter sp. | reverse complement strand
CTTCCCGCTGGCCAAGGACCCGCCGACCCGCACCTTCGTCACCCACCCGGGCCAGCAGGCCCTCAAGGTCGCCGCCGAATGATCGCCCCGCTGCCCGACCTGCTGATCGACCCCGTCGTCCGCGCCGCCCTGGCCGAGGACCTGGGACGGGCCGGCGACATCACCGCGCTGGCCTGCGTCGACGCCGACGCCCGTCTGGAGGCGACCTTCGCCGCCCGCAAGGCCGGGACCATCGCGGGGCTTGCCTGCGCGCGGCTGGCGATCCTGGCTCTCGATCCGGAGGCGAGGTTCAGGGCCAGGGTGGCGGATGGCGATCCGGTGAAGGCCGGGACGGTGCTGGCCAAGGTCTCCGCCAACGCCCGCGCCCTGCTGTCAGCGGAACGCACGGCGCTGAACCTGCTGGGCCGGCTGAGCGGCGTCGCCACCCTGACCCGGACCTATGTCGACGCCGTGGCCGGCACGAAGGCCCGCATCACCGACACCCGCAAGACCACGCCGGGCCTGCGGGCGCTGGAGAAGTACGCCGTCCGTTGCGGCGGGGCGCTGAACCACCGCTTCGGCCTGGATGACGCCATCCTGATCAAGGACAACCATGTGGCCGCCTGCGGCGGGGTGCGTCAGGCTATCGACCGCGCGCGCGCCTTCGCCGGCCACCTGGTCAGGGTCGAGTGCGAGGTCGACAGCCTCGACCAGCTGGCCGAGGCGCTCGACGCCGGGCCGGACGTAGTCATGCTCGACAATTTCAGCCTGAAGAACCTGCGCATCGCCGTGGGCATGACCGCCGGCCGGGTCGTGCTGGAAGCGTCCGGCGGCGTGACCCTCGACACCGTCCGCGACATCGCCGAGACCGGCGTGGACGTGATCAGCGTCGGGGCCCTGACCCATTCGGCGAGCGTGCTGGACATAGGGCTGGACGCCGTTTGAGATTTCCTCCCCAACCGTGGCGGGGAGGATCAGCGCGAATTGAAGGGGCCCACCCATGCACATCGACCTGACCGGCAAGACCGTGCTCGTAACCGGGGCCAGCCGGGGCATCGGGGCGGCGATCGCCACGGCGATGGCCGCGTCCGGCGCCAGGGTCGCCGTGCATTACTCGGTCTCGGAGACCGGGGCCGCGGCGGTGGCGGCCGAGTGCGGACCCGACGCGCGAACCTTCGGCGCGGATCTCGGTGACCCCGCCGACTGCGTGGCCCTGTGGGACGCGGTGACCGCCGCCTATGGCCGGGTCGATGTGCTGGTCAACAACGCCGGCGTGGCCGCGCCGGTCGACGACCCGTCGATCGACCACTGGCTGAAGGTCTGGAACCGCACCCACGACGTCAACCTGCGCGCCTGCGCCCTGCTCTGCCACCTGGCCTGCGAGCATTTCCAGGCCGAGGGCGGCGGGCGGATCATCAACATCAGCTCGCGGGCGGCGTTCCGCGGCGACCAGCCGGACTACATCGCCTACGCCGCCTCCAAGGGCGGCATGGTCGCCCTGACCCGCTCGATCGCGCGGGGGTTCGGCAAGGCCGGGATCGTCGCCTTCAATGTCGCGCCCGGCTTCACCCGCACGGCCATGGCCCAGGACTTCATCGACCAGTACGGTGAGGACTACGCGACCAGCGACATCGCCCTGTCCCGGCTGACCGAGCCGAAGGACGTCGCCCCGACCGTGGTGTTCCTCGCCAGCGGCCTGGCCGACCACGCCACCGGCGCGACCATCGACATCAACGCGGCGTCCTACGTCCATTAGGCCGGCGTCAGGCGGCCGAGGGGGCCTCCGCCCGGGCGGGGGCTGGCGCGGGCCGGCGGTTGAGCCAGGCCTGCAGCGGCTCGTCGACGAGGTAGTGGAACAGCCCGGCCACTACCAGGGCGGCGGGGACCGACCCGGCCCACAGCGCCCAGTCCATCCACGGGGCCAGGGCCATCCTGTCGCGCAGCACCGACAGCGCGCCGAACCAGACCAGCCCGGTCAGGGCGTGGGTGATGAACAGGGCGAACGACAGCTTGGCGCCCTGCTCGATCAGCGCCGAGGGGCGGGCCACCGGCAGGCGGCCGAACGACAGCACGATCAGGGCGATGGCGACGATGCTCGGCAGGTCGAAGCGGCCGGCGACCTGCAGCAGGACCAGGCCCGCCAGCGCCAGCACGGCCAGCGCCCGCGCCGCCGGGACCGACGGGGCGCCCTGCTCGACGATGCGCGCGATACAGACGCCGAGCAGGAACATCGGCACGGCCCGGACCGCGCCGAGGCTGTAGCCGAGGTCGTAGATCGAATGGTTGAACAGCGCCCGGCAGGCCAGGTCGCCGGCCATCACCGTCGCCAGGCCGAAGGCGAACAGGGCGACCGGCGAGGACACCCGGCTGACCGCGCGCCACAGCAGCGGGAACAGGGCGTAGCAGACGACCAGCGCCGACAGCGACCAGCTCTGCTGGTTCCAGCCGTCGCCCCCCGCCACGCCCCAGGCCTGGACCAGGAACAGCTGCATCAGCATCGCCGTGGGGCGGTAGTGTTCCGGATTCTGCGGCTGCAGGCCGACCAGCAGGGCCAGGCCGACCACCGCCGCCATCGCCGCCAGCACGATCAGCTGACCTGGCCAGACGCGGGTGATCCGCTTGCGGAGGAACGCCGGCAGGCCGATCCGGCCACCGAGAATCTGCGCTCCATACGCCCGGCCGAGCACGAAGCCCGACAGCATCAGGAAGAAGTCGGTCGCCAGGTGGCCGCGGGCGAACACCGGATGCAGCGAGGCCAGCGCCGACGGGGCGTCCGCGCCATAGTGGTACAGCACGATCAGCAGGGCGGCGACGAACCGCAGGGCGTCGAGCGCCCCGCCGCGACCCTGGCCGGGTCGGCTGGCTCCGGAATGGGACAGATCTCGGGTCACGCGCGGGTCTCCGGCCTCTTCGCGCCGCCGCTTGCAACAACGGGGCCGGGGATTATCTGTATCGGAGTTGGTTGCATAAAAGGTGAATCGTGGCGGCCGAACGCATGCCGGTCCTGTTCCTCGGCCACGGGTCGCCGATGAATGCGATCGAGGACAATCCCTGGCGTCGGGGCTGGGCGGAGCTGGCGGCGCGCCTGCCCCGGCCGAGCGCTGTCCTGTGCGTGTCGGCGCACTGGGAAACCCACGGTGCGGCGGCGGTCTCGGCGGCGGAATGGCCGGCGACGATCCACGACTTCGGCGGCTTCCCCCAGGCGCTGTTCGACGTTCAGTACCGGGCACCGGGCGATCCGGCCCTGGCAACCCGGGTCGCCGCGCTGCTGGCGCCCGATCCGGTCGTGCAGCACCCGACCCGCGGCCTCGACCACGGCGCCTGGAGCGTGCTGGCGCCGATGTATCCGGACGCCGACATACCGATCGTCCAGCTCAGCCTCGACCGGGCCAGGTCCAACGCCTGGCACTACCACGCCGGCCGGCGGCTGGCGCCGCTACGCGACGAGGGCGTGCTGATCGTCGGCAGCGGCGACATCGTGCACAATCTGCGCGACGTCGACTTCCGCAGCGGCGCGACGCCACCCTGGGCGCCGCGTTTCAACGACACGGCCAAGGCGCTGATCGAGGCCGGCGACCATGGCCCGCTGATCGACTGGCCGGCGCTGGGCCCCGACGCGGCCGCCTCGATCAACAGCGCCGAGCACTACCTGCCCCTGCTCTACACGCTCGGCGCGGCCGGCGCGGGAGAGCCGGTTAGCTTCTTCAATGACGATGTGTTCGCGGGGATATCGATGACCAGTGTGCGCTGGGGCTGAGGTCCAGGACGGTTCTCCCCGCTCGCGGGGAGCTGTCAGGCGGAGCCTGACTGAGGGGCGTCGCCGGACCTCGCGGTAAGGCCCTGACGACCGGCCTGGGCAGACAGGCGTATTCAGGATTGTCGGTCGCCGCCGGGTTCCGCCCCTCCACCGCGCGCCGCGCGGTCCCCCTCCCCGCGATGCGGGGAGGATTTCCGGGCCCTAAAGCCGCGCCGCCGCTTCTTCCGCCGCGCCGACCCGCATCGGCATCGCCGCCTTGTTGAACGCCGTGATCCGCTCGAGCACGTGCGGCGGCGCGGTCTCGGGCCGTCCGGCGTTGAACGGCGGGGCCGGGGCGTATTCGAGCGCCAGCTGCAGGCCCTGGGCGAAGTCGTCGCCGGCGATCTCGGCGGCCAGGGTCAGCGCGAAGTCGATGCCGGCCGTGACCCCG
>DAORNX010000263.1:0-4176 GCA_035441225.1 Caulobacter sp. | reverse complement strand
GCGATGGTCGAGCTGGCCAGCCGGTCGATGAAGTCGCGGTCGTGGCTGACCAGGACAAGCGTGCCGTCGAAGTCGGCCAGCATCTCCTCGAGCAGGTCCAGCGTCTCCATGTCGAGATCGTTGGTCGGCTCGTCGAGCACCAGCAGGTTGGCCGGCCGGGCCAGCGCCCGGGCCAGCAGCAGGCGGTTGCGCTCGCCGCCCGACAGGCTCGCGACCGGCTGGCGCAACTGCTTGTCCTGAAACAGGAATTCCTTGGCGTAGCCGGCCACGTGGCGCGGGGCGCCGCGGACCATTATCTGGTCGCCGCCGCCGTCCGTCAGGACGTCCCAGAGGGTCTGGCCCTCCTTCAACTCACCCCGCGCCTGGTCGATGTAGGCGATCTGCAGGCCTGTCCCCAGCTTTACCTCGCCGGCGTCCGGGGGTAGCTCGCCCAGCAGCAGCTTGACCAGGGTGGTCTTGCCCGCCCCGTTGGGGCCGACGATGGCCACCCGGTCGCCGCGCTGGATGCGGGTCGAAAAGCCCTTGACGATGATCCGCTCGCCAAAGGCCTTCGAAAGTCCCCGCGCCTCGGCGACCCGCTTGCCGGAGGCGTCGCCGGCGGCCAGGCTCATGCTGAGCTGGCCGCGCGCCTCCTTGAGCACCGTGGCCTTCTGCTGGCGCATGGCCATCAGCCGGCGACGGCGGCCCTCGTTGCGCGCGCGCCGGCCGGTGACGCCGCGTTCCAGCCAGTGCTGCTCACGCTCCAGCGCCTTGTTCAGGCGGCGGAATTCGTCGGCCTCGGCCTGGAGGATCTGCTCTGACCAGTCGTCGAAGGCCGCGAAACCCTTGTCCAGCCGGCGAACCCTGCGGCTCTCGGGCCAGAAGCAGCGGCGGGTGACCCGCTCGAGGAAGGCCCGGTCGTGGCTGATGATCAGGGCCGCGCAGCGCGTCGCGGCCAGCCGTTCCTCGAGCGTCTGGATGGCGAAGATGTCCAGGTGGTTGGTCGGCTCGTCGAGCAACAGGACGTCGGGCTGTTCGGCGAACCCCCGGGCCAGGGCCGCGCGGCGGATCTCGCCGCCTGACAGCCCCCGCGCGCCCTTGGCCGGATCGAGACCGAAGGCCATCAGTTCCGCCTCGGCCTCGTGCGGCGCCGCGCCGCCGGCGGTGGCGAAGTCCAGCAGGGTCGCGCCGGCGATCACCGGCTCCTGCGGCACGAACACCAGGCGGGCGCCCGGGCTGGCGAAACGATCGCCCGCGTCCGGCTGGACCTGGCCGGCCAGCATGCGCAACAGCGTCGACTTGCCCGCCCCGTTGCGGCCGACCAGCGAGGCGCGCACCCCCGGTTCGAGCGCCAGGTCCACGCCATCGAACAGCATGGTCGCGCCGTCGGCGAGACGCACGTCTTTGAGGGCGAGAATCGGGGCGGCCATGGGGCGGTTTCGGCGAGGGATGAAGGCGGAGGGGGTCTATCCCCCCAATCGACCCCCGGGGGCAAGGGGGGGGGAGGGCCGGGGAAGCCCTGCGCCGGTCGACATGGCCGGGCTGCCGCCACGCGGCGGCCAGCCCCGTTGCCGAACCTTGTCCGATTTTCGGCGGGGCGGACGACCCGAATTGAGTAACGCTGGCGCATAACCCGTAATGAGTAAGTAAATTCGCGTATCGATATTCTGCAAATACTGGAAGCCAAAAACTCATCCTTAACGGACGACTGCCACAGCAGGAACGGGTGGGGGAATCTGATGACCAGGCAGGAAGACTATGTCGATCTGGGAGCGGCGCTGTCGATGCGCACCCGGTCGACCGTCGTCCGGCTGGCCATCACCGCGGTCATCGGGGTCCTTCTATGGACCATGACGGACTGGCGGCCGGCGCCGGCCTGGTGGGCCGCCTACGCCGTCCTGCAGCTGCTCCTGATCCGGGTCTCGCCAACAGGGTCGCGGCCGCTGCGGCTCTATGGCCTGTCCCTGCTGTCCTATGCGGTCGCCGGCCTGCCGGCCTGGCACCTGTGGACCCATGCCGGCGATCTGGGCGTGGCCGCCGGCACCATGTACCTGAGCGGCATGCTGGTGCAGCTGATCATCTCGGCGCTCGGCGCCCGAAGGCTGTTCTGGGCCAGCGCCGCGCCGTTGATCGCCTATCTGGTCCTCATCCCGCCATTCGCCTTCGGCGCCGAGGGCCTGACCGCCTCGGCCTGCGCGGTCCTGCTGGTCGGCTACATGACGGTTGTCTGGCTGGGGCAGCAGCGGGCCATCGGCGCGCTCGGCGAGGCCCGGCGGCAGGCCGTGGCCCTGCAGCGCGAGGCCGAGGCCGCCAGCCAGGCCAAGACCGACTTCCTCGCCGCCATGAGCCACGAGTTGCGCACGCCGATGAATGCGGTTCTCGGCGCCGCCGACCTGCTGGGCCGAACCGATCTGACCGAGGAGCAGCGTGGCCATGTCGCGATGCTCAGCGACGGTGGCTCGATCCTGATGCAGGTGCTCAACGACGTGCTCGACCTGGCCAAGATCGAGGCCGGCAAGCTCGACATCGACCCGGCCAACGCCGACATCCACGATTTCGTCCGCCGCTGCGCCGCCCTCTGGGCTCCGCGCGCCCAGGACAAGAATCTCGTCTTCGAGAAGGTGATCACGCCGGGCACGCCGCAGTGGGTCGTGGTCGATGTCACCCGCACCGGCCAGATCGTGTTCAACCTGATCTCCAACGCGCTGAAGTTCACCGAGGCGGGTCGGGTCGGCCTCACCCTGGCGGCGGAGGAGACCGGTCCGGGCTTGATCGACCTGATCCTGACGGTCAGCGACACCGGCATCGGCATGTCGCCCGAGGTCCAGCAGCGCCTGTTCAACGCCTTCGAACAGGCGGATGGCTCGACCAGTCGCAGGTTCGGCGGCACCGGCCTGGGCCTGTCGATCAGCCAGCGACTGGCCGGGATGATGGGTGGCGCGATCCGGGCCCAGTCGGTCGAGGGACAGGGCTCGACCTTCACCCTGCGCCTGCCGTGCCGGGTCGGCGAGGCCGTGGTCGCCGCTCCCGGATCCGGTCCCGTCGATCCGGACGCCGACCGCCCCGCGGCGCGCATCCTGGTGGCCGAGGACAATCCGTCGAACCAGCGGGTCATCGAACTGTTCCTCCGGCCGCTGGGCGCCGAAGTGACCCTTGTCGCCGATGGCCGCCAGGCCCTTGAGGCGTTGGACAGCGCGTCGTTCGACCTGGTGCTGATGGACATGCAGATGCCGGTGATGGACGGGCTGGAAGCCACGCGGCGACTGCGCGCGGGCGGCGGTCGCAATGCCGCCGTGCCCGTGCTGGCCCTGACCGCCAATGTCATGGAGAGCCACCGCAAGGCCTGCGCCGAGGCCGGCATGAACGGCCACATCGCCAAGCCGATCGACGCCCGGCTGTTGCTGACCGCCGTGCTCAGCGCGTTCGACGCCCCGGCCGCGGCGACCGCCCCGGCGATGGAGGTTCAGGCCTCGTAGGGCTCGTCGCTCTTGTCGAGGTTCAGATCCCAGGCCGCGTAGTCGAGCGCGTCCTCGGGCTCGTCGAGCAGGTCCTCGTTGAGCGTCTGGTCGCGGATCGAGACGCCCGCGCGGTGCACGCTTTCAGGATCGCCGGTGATCAGGGGGTGCCAGGCCGGCAGGGGCTTGCCCTCGTCGAGCCGGCGATAGGCGCAGCTGGCCGGCATCCAGGCCAGTTGCTCGATATTGCCGGGCGTCAGCTTGATGCAGTCGGGCACCTGCCGCTTGCGGTTTTCGTAGTCGGTGCAGGTGCAGCTGCGGGAATCGAACAGCCGGCAGTGCACCCGTGTCGGGATCACCTCGCCGGTTTCTTCATCCTCGAAGCGAACCAGGCAGCAAAGGCCGCAGCCGTCGCATAGGCTCTCCCACTCGGCGGGACTCATCTCGGCGAGAGACTTGATCTCCCAGAAGGGTTTGCGCGGCATGATGCTTGCGTCCTAAACCCTCGAACGCAGTAACCCAAGCGCGACGGCACAGCTTTGAGCGACGACTGGTCCCTTCCGCCGTACAGTTTCGATCCGCCGCCCGAACAGCGGCCGGAGCCCGAACCCGAACCCGAAGCGCCGCGGCCAGGCAAGAAACCCAAGCCAGAGAAGGCCCCCAAGGCCCCAAAGGCGCCGCGCCGGCGCCGCGCGATCCGTCCGCGGGACGGGTCTTCGTGGAAGAGGGCGGCCAGCCGGTC
>DAORNX010000262.1:0-4182 GCA_035441225.1 Caulobacter sp. | reverse complement strand
CGCGGATGACCACCGACGTGACGATCATCGAGAACCTCGTCGGCTCGGCGGCCTCGATCGCGCTGCGCAACATCCTCGGCCTGATCGGCGCGACGGTGATGTTGGCGTTCGTATCGCCCAAGCTAACCCTGTTCGTCATGCTCGGCGCGCCCCTGCTCATCGTGCCGCTGTTCCTGTTCGGTCGCCGGGTGCGCAGCCTGTCGACCAAGACCCAGGACCGGTTCGCCCAGGCCGTGGGCTTCGCCGGCGAGAGCCTCGACGCGCTGGACACGGTCCAGGCGTTCGGTCGCGAGGCCATGGCCGACAAGCGCTTCGGCGACGCGGTCGAGACCGCCTTCCGCACCTCCCTGAGCCGCGTCTTCGCCCGCTCGCTGATGACCCTGGTGGTCATCGGCCTGGTGTTCGGCGGCATCGGCCTGCTGCTGTGGACCGCCGCGCACGCGGTGGTCAATCACACCATGTCGCCGGGCCAGCTGATCCAGTTTCTCGCCCTGTCGGTGTTCGCCGGCGGGTCCGTCGGCGCCCTGGGCGAGGTCTGGGGCGTGGTGCAGCAGGCGTCAGGGGCGATGCAGCGGATCTTCGAACTGCTGGCGTCGAAGACCCTGATCGCCGCCCCCGCCCATCCCAGGCCCCTGCCCGTCCCGGCGCGCGGCGAGATCACCTTCGACAACGTCACCTTCGCCTATCCCGGCCGACCCGACCTGCCGGCCCTGCACGGCTTCGACCTGCAGGTGAAGCCCGGCGAAACCGTCGCCCTGGTCGGCCCGTCGGGCGCCGGCAAGAGCACCGTGCTGCGGCTACTGCTGCGTTTCTACGACCCCCAGGTCGGGCGCGTTCTGCTCGACGACGTCGATCTACGGGACGCCGACCCCGCCGAGGTTCGCGCGCGCATGGCGCTGGTGTCGCAGGACGCCTCGCTGTTCTCCGGTTCGGCGCTCGACAACATCCGTTTCGGCCGCGAGGACGCCACGCTGGAGGAGATCCAGGCGGCCGCCCGCGCCGCCGAGGCCGACGGCTTCATCCGGGCCCTGCCCGAGGGCTACGACACCCCGGTCGGCGAACGGGCCAAGACCCTCTCCGGCGGCCAGAAGCAGCGGCTGGCCATCGCCCGCTCGCTGGTCCGCAACGCCCCGATCCTGCTGCTCGACGAGGCCACCAGCGCGCTCGACGCCGAGAACGAGCGGCTGGTCCAGAAGGCCCTCGAAGGCGCCATGGGCGACCGCACCACCCTGGTCATCGCCCACCGCCTGGCGACCGTCCTGCGCGCCGACCGCATCGTGGTCATGGACGAGGGCCGCGTCGTCGAACAGGGCGCCCACGCCCAGCTCAGCAAGGCCGGCGGCCTCTACGCCAACCTGGCGCGGCTGCAGTTCGGGGTCGAGGCGGCGTAGCGAGGTCTGGCCCCCGTCGCCGCCGGGGCGTAAACCCGGCCGCGACGCCCCTGACTCCAGACCGTTTGATCCGATGGCCTACTTCTCGACCAAGACCTATGGCGGCGAACGCGGCCTGTCCTGCGCCATGCGGGCCTGGACGGCGGAGAGCCACTGCAACCTGCTGCACGGCTATTCGCTCGGTTTCAGGTTCACTTTCGCGGCCGAACAACTCGACCATCGCGGCTGGGTGGTCGACTTCGGCAAGGGCGGCTTCGGGCCGATCCGCGAGTGGCTGCACGCGACCTTCGACCACACCACCCTGGTGGCGAAGGACGACCCGCACTTTGCGGAGTTCGTGCGGCTGCGCGACCTTGGCCTGTGCGACATGCGGGTGCTGCCGGCCGTCAGCTGCGAGCGGATCGCCAGGTTCGTGTTCGATCACGCGCAGCCGATGATTGAGGCGGCCACCAGGGGGCGCTGCTGGATCGTCTCGGTCGAATGCTTCGAGCACGGCGCCAACAGCGCCATCTACCAGAACCCCGAGACCATCCTGCGGCAGGTCTCCGCCGAGGCCCTGGCGGCGATCGTGGCGCGGGACGAGTAGGGAGAGCATTGCGTGGTTCGACACGCCCCGGAGAAGGTCCGGGGCTGCTCACCATGACGTACACAAGCGCACGTCATCCTGAGCAGGCCCGAAGGGCCGTGTCGAAGGACGCAATGCCCCCTACCGCAGCAGATCGCCCGGCAGGGTCGGCCCGCTGATCACCCATTCCATGGCCTTCCAGCGGGCGTCCTGGTCCGCACCGGCGCCCTCGACATAGGCCCGCACCATGTCCAGCCCCAGGCCGTAGTTGATCACATAGCTTCGGTACTGGTCGGTGAAGGCGATGGTCTGGGCCGCGCGCTTCGCCGAGACCAGGCCGTAGGTCTGGGTCAGGGCGATGGCCTGGTCCTTGGTGATCTTCCCCGACAGGTAGTCGCTGGCGATGGTGAAGCGGGCGCCGGCCAGGGCCTTCTGCGCCTCCAGCAGGGCGTCGTAGCGGGCCGCGTCCTTCGGATCGAGCCCGGCCAGCGGATAGAGCGTCGCCGCCTCGAAGGCCGCCTTTTCGGCGCCCGGGAAGGCCAGCTCGATGCCGTAGTTGGCGCTGCCCTCGGCGATCAGCGACTGGGGCGAGAACAGCGGATAGACGGTGAACTCGACCCAGCCCTTGCCTTTGCTGAGCCGCTCCTCGAGCAGCATGTTCAGCACATGGTGGCCGGGGTAGCCCTCGTGGCAGCCCAGGTCGACCGCCCGGCTGATGCGGACCGGCAGGTCGGTGTTCACCTGGATCAGACTGGTCGCGTCGCCCTTGTACCAGTTGTAGCCCGACCAGGACTTGCCGGTGACGAACTCGAGCGTGAACCGCTCGTCGGTCGGCAGGGCGATGTGGGCCATCGTGCGTTTGCGGCACTCGGCGATGGCCGCGTCCATGACCGCCCGCAGCCTGTCGGCCGGCACGATGAAGCGGTCGCTGAAGCTGTCGACCCGCTGCCACAGCGGCCCCTCACCGGGGACCAGGGCTTCGATCTCCCTGAGCACCGGGTCGTAGGCCGACAGTGGCTTGAGCTCCGGCCGCACGCCGAACAGCCCCTCGGCCTCGTCCTCGAAACTGAGCTTTTCGCCACCCATCATGCGCAGGCGGGTGTCGGCGGCCCTCAGCTGGGCCAGCAGGAACAGCCGGCGGCGCTGCTCGTCGCCCACCAGCCAGCCGGGCTTGATGTGGGCGACCGCGGAAGAGAGGCTGGCCACCTCCGCGCGCAGCGCCGGCAGGTCGCGCGGCGCGACCTTCGCGGCGGCCTGCCATTCGGGCGGACCGTAGTAGGCGTCGATGTAGCCGTCTTCCTTCTCGCCGATCTCGAGGCTCAGCTTCACATAGCGTTCGGCCAGCGGGTCGAGCGGCGACCTGGCCTGGGCCGGTGCGGCGGCGAACAGGAAGCAGGCGGCGACGGCGGCAAGGGCGATACGGATCATGCGACAAACTCCTTCCGGGCGGCGACGGCGAGGCCCGGGAAATCACTGAACAGACCGTCGACCCCGGCGTCATATAGCGCCTTGAAGACGGCGCCGACATCGCCGTGCTGGCGCGGCCGGGTTGAATCGGCGGCGCCGCGCTGCAGGCTGACCGGCAGGAAATAGTTCTCCGCCCGCACGGTCCAGGGATGGACCTGCAGCCCGGCGGCGTGGGCGTTGGTCACCAGATCGGTCGGCGGCCGCAGGGTCTGGCCGTCGGTGGGCACGACGTATGACTTGTCCGGGCCCACGCCGTCGGCATAGGCGGCGATGGCCCTGAGGCCCTCGGCCGTGACCATGTCGCCGTACCGGAGGTCCGGCCTGTCGGCGGGCGCGCCCTCGGAATCGACCAGCTGGACCAGCCTCGCCTTCGTCAGGGCGCGCAAGGTCTTGAGCGGTCCGACCTCGAAGCACTGCACGAACACGCTGGCGGTGCGGGAATTGAGATTGGCGGCCTTCAGGGCGTCGGCCATGCGCTGCTCGAACGGGAGGCCGATGGAAGCGAAATGGCGCGGGTGCTTCATCTCCGGATAGACGCCGACGCCGGCCGCCCGCGCGATGTCGACCACCTCCTCGAAGGTCGGGATCGCCTCCTGGCCGTCATAGGCCGTGTTGGCCGGGCGCAGCTGCGGCAGGCGCTCGCGCGCCCGCAGGGTCTTGATCTCGGCCAGGGTGAAGTCCTCGGTGAACCAGCCCGTGATGGACTGGCCGTCGATGACCCTGGTCGTCTTGCGGGCCGCGAATTCGGCGCGCGAGCCG